>CANLED010000050.1 GCA_947489175.1 Chitinophagaceae bacterium
AATGCCGCTGAATTGATGATCAGGGAAATGATTAAACTCATTTATCCCAAAAAACCACTTTTTCCACCCAGTTGGAAAATGATGATTTGCATTCCTTCAAGCATCACGGAAGTTGAAAAGAGGGCTGTAAGGGATAGTGCAGAACAAGCAGGCGCTAAAGAAGTTTACCTGATTCACGAACCTATGGCAGCAGCTCTAGGAATTGGCATTGATGTTACTGAGCCAATTGGAAATATGATTATTGATATTGGAGGCGGAACAACCGGGATCACTGTAATTGCCTTGGCTGGTATTGTTTGTGATCAGTCAATCCGTATAGCTGGTGATGAGTTCACTGCTGATATCATGGAAGCATTGAGGAGGTACCATAGTTTGTTGATAGGAGAGAGAACTGCAGAGCAGATTAAAATTCAAATAGGTGCTGCTATGAAGGACCTTGACAATCCTCCTGAAGACATGCCTGTTAATGGAAGAGACTTGGTAACAGGGATTCCAAAACAAATCATGGTGAGCTACCAAGAAATAGCAGAAGCTTTGGATAAATCCATTTTTAAAATTGAAGAAGCCATTCTAAAAGCGTTGGAAACAACACCTCCTGAGCTTGCCTCAGATATATTTAAAAGAGGACTTTATTTAACTGGTGGTGGAGCATTGTTGAAAGGGTTGGATAAAAGGTTGGCTCTCAAAATTAAACTACCTGTTCATATAGCAGAAGATCCTCTGAAAAGTGTTGTAAGGGGAACAGGATTGGCATTGAAAAACTATCATAATTTTCCTTTCATCATGAGATAATATGCCTCACCATATACAATAAAAAAGGAGCAGGCAATCCATGCGCAACGTTTTCTTATTTTTTAAAAAGTATTCAGTTTTTATATTCTTCCTTCTCATGCAGGGAGTGTCTTTGTATATGCTGATTACTTATAATCAGTTTCACCATACTTTATTTGCTATGTTTTCCAGTGAAGTGTCTGGAAGTATAAATTTTAAAGTGAATAGAATTGAGAGCTATTTCAGTTTGGCCAAAGAAAATGAAGCACTTCGTATTCAAAATGCAGAATTATTGTCCCAGCAGCAATCTACTTTCTTTTCTCTAGATACGTCTTCCAATATCAATGCGGATAGCATCAATACTGATTCTGGAGCTGTACACAGTCAGTTTGTATACATGCCTGCAAAAATAATTAGCAATTCTGTTTATTTACAACAGAACTATCTCATGCTTTACAGAGGAAGCGAACAAGGCGTTTTGCCCAATATGGCTGTTGTTGGTACTAATGGTGTAATTGGCACCGTAATTAATACCAGCAAAAATATGTCTATCGTAATGAGCTTACTTCATCGTCAATCAAAGCTCATTGCAGTTTTGAAAAAAGGCAGTGGATTGGGGGAAATAAGTTGGGATGGTAAAAATCCTGCTTTTTTGGTATTGACAAAAATTCCGAAAACAGTTGTTGTTAAGCAAGGTGATACTGTAATAACAACCCCTTATTCAGATCGTTTTCCACCGAGTTTACCCATAGGTACAGTTTATGAAATAAGGCAAGACCAAGAAACAAATACGTATATTTTGAAAGTTAAAACGGCCACTGATTTTTTTTCGATTCAACATGCGTATGTTGTTAAAAATTTGCTTCAAAATGAAATGGATGAACTTAAAAGCAAGATTATAAAAGAATGAACCTTATTGTAAAAAATACCTTACGCTTCTTTTTTATTTTGTATATACAGGTCTTTATCCTGAATAAAATCCCTCCATTGCACCAATTTGTCGTGCCTTATTTTTATTTTATTTTTATTTTGTGGTTGCCATTTAAAACGCAAAGGTGGGTTATTCTTTTAGTTGGTTTTTTGCTCGGGTTTACTGTTGATATGTTTTATAAAACACCCGGATTGCATGCAGCCGCTTCACTGCTGATTGCATACCTTCGGCCTTTCGTAATCAATCTGCTTCTCCCAAAAGAAGCAACTGAATGGGGTAATGAAGAACCAAATAGGGTGTCTATGGGTTCACTCCCTTTCACTACCTATGTTATCCTTTTGACCATATTACACAATCTTTATTTGATTTTTCTTGAATGGATGCAGTTTGGTAGTTTTTTTTATTTTTTGGGAAAACTTATTGCAACTTCTCTTGTAAGTTTACTGCTAATTTTGATTTCAGAATTATTGGTTAATCGAAGAAAAAAAACCCGTTAACGCTGCATTTTATTATTTTATAATTCAAACCATCAACAAATTACAACGTGTTTAACCAGTCCAGACAAAATGTAATCAGATTAATTATTTTCGTAGCATTTTCTGTGCTGATTATTCGACTAATTTTTTTGCAATTGGTTTCTTCTAATTATGATAATTTGGCACTGGATAATGCCGTTAATAAAAAAATCATCTTCCCTGATAGAGGTATCATTTTTGATCGAAATGGCAAATCAATTCTTGAAAATACACTCGCTTATGATTTGATGATTTTGCCGACTCAACTCAAAGGACTTGATACTGCTGGAATTTGCAGAATCCTCAAAATTAATTTAGTACAATTCAAGGAAAGGGTAATTTCATCAATTATAAAAAATGGGCGATACCGACCTTCAGTATTTGAAGCATCGTTGTCTGTAGAATCCTTTGTTCAACTCCAAGAAAATATTTTTAGATTTGAACCTGGATTTTTTCTTCAAGAACGCCCTATTCGGTCTTATCCGTACAAAGCTGCTGCACATGTACTTGGATATGTAGGTGAGGTAGATTCAAATATATTAAAGCGAACAAATTATTTTTATCAGCTAGGAGATTACATGGGGCTAAGTGGGTTGGAAAGGTATTATGAGCCAGTTTTGATGGGACAGCGAGGTGTTAGATACCAAATTAAAGACAACAAGAATCGAATTGTAGGTGCTTATGAAAAAGGTAAGTTCGATTCTACCGCAATTGCTGGTAGAAATCTCCGTACTTATCTTGACATTGATTTGCAAGTAATGGCTGAACGGCTTTTAAAGAATAAGCTAGGTGCAATCGTTGCCATAGAACCTCAAACTGGAGGCATTCTTGCTTTGGCTAGTGGACCAACTTATGATCCCAATCAACTTACAGGTAATTTAAGAAAAGCAAATTTCTCTTGGCTATTGAGAGATACTTCGCGTCCTCTTTTTAATCGGGCCATCAAAGGACAGTACCCTCCTGGGTCTACCATTAAGCCCGTAGGGGCGCTTATTGCATTGGATGAAGGAGTAATTGGGCCAGATTTTGGACTTGGATGCAGTGGCGCTTATTATGGTTGTAGAAGGGCTATCGCTTGTGAGCATAAAAATCCAGGACATGCATCCAACCTTCGTCAGGCATTGGCCAATTCTTGCAACAGCTATTTTTCCCATATTTATCGTTTGGCAATTGACAATCCTGCTGAACGAAATACTGTAAATGGGTATTTAAGGTGGAAAAGGTATATGAATTCTTTTGGAATGGGTGTTAAGTTGGGGGTTGACTTGCCCAGTGAAGACAGGGGTTTCATTCCTGATACAAGTTTTTATAATAAATTGTACAACAGGTCTTGGAGCTCATGCACTAACGTTTTTCTTGGAATTGGTCAAGGTGAAATGCAAGCTACTCCACTTCAAATGGCAAATTTGATGTGTGTTATAGCCAACAAAGGGTATTACTATACACCGCATTTTGTGCGATCAATCGACAATGCATTGGTTTCCGATACCTTATTAAATGTTTATAAGGTTCGGCATGATGTTACCAAGATTCCTGATTCAATGTATAATCTTGTACAGCTTGGGATGCAGGATGTTGTTGACAGAGGAACAGCAGTTGGGGCAAGAATTGCTGGAATTGCTTTGGCAGGAAAAACAGGTACAGCGGAGAATTATGGCATCATATATGGGAAACGAGAAAAATTGGCCAATCACTCTTGGTTTGTTTGTTTTGCTCCAAGAGAGAACCCGAAAATTGCGGTTGCCGTTGTAGTTGAAAATGCAGGTTTCGGTTCTACATGGGCCGGTCCAATAGCGTCTTTAATTGTTGAAAGATATTTAAAGGATTCCCTCTCTCAGGAAAGGTGGAAAGAAGTTGAAAGGATAGAGGGTAAAGAGATTCTACTTCCCATTATCAAAACAAAAAGAAATACATTGGATTCTCTTCGAAATGAACGTCTTAAAAAGAACCAGTTGAACTTTAGGGTTGAAATTCTAATGCCATCCGTTCCTATCAATAAAAAGAAAAAGATTATTTTGGCTTTTCATTTGAATGCAATTAAACCAAATTATGAAGAAAAATTCATTTGAAATATCCAGTGGCATAGATTGGGTGCTTGTAGGGGTGTATGTCGCGCTTGTTTTAATTGGCATTACCAGCATTTTTGCGACCACTTATCGGGATGAAAATATCATTGCTGGATTTTTTTCTTTGAAGACAGACTATAGCAAACAATCGCTTTATTTTCTGATAAGTGCAGTTTTGGCTGTATTAATTTTACTGACAGACAGTAAGTTCTTTTCAGCCACGGCCAACATTTTTTATTTTTTTGGAATTATTTTATTGATTTTGGTTTTCCCATTTCATACCGATGTAAAAGGTACAAAATCTATTATCCGTTTTTCCACTTTTCAATTACAACCTGCAGAACTGTGTAAAATTTTTGTAAACCTTGCATTGGCAAAATACCTGTCTAGTGTTGATTTAAATTTTACAAAGTTTAAATCTCAGTTTATCGCAATGGTTATTGTACTGGTTCCTGCCATATTAACCATTTTTCAAAATGAGACAGGTCTCGCATTGGTTTATTTTGCTTTCTTTTTGGTTATGTACCGTGAAGGGCTTCCCTCCGCAATATTAACCATTTCATTTTCAATAGCCTTACTGGTTGTTCTTACTCTTTTAATTGACCAAAACATCTTAGCCATTATTCTTACATCATTGGCTGTGTTATTGATCTTTTTTATTCGGAAGCAGATTAAAAAAAGTAAGTCAATCCTGTTTGCAATAATCACCATATGGGCAGTATGTGTAGGAATTCAAAAATACGCAGTGCCTTATTTTTTTAACCACGTTTTAAAACCGTATCAAGTTCAAAGAATATATGCAACGGTGGGCAAAGATTTTCAGGTAGACCTGGAAAAACTAAGTGCAGAAGATATTAAAAAGATGGAGGGGAAAAAAAAAGCAGGGAACTACAATGTGAAACAAAGTCAGATTGCAATAGGCGCAGGAGGTTTTATCGGTAAAGGGTTATTGAAAGGCACGCAAACAAGATATGATTTCGTGCCTGAACAGCGCACAGACTTCATATTTTGTACCATTGGGGAAGGGTTTGGTTTCTTGGGGAGTTTGGTTTTGCTTTCACTGTACTTATTCATGGTATTCAGAATAATTTCAATGGCAGAGAGGCAACGAAGTATATTTAGTAGGGCTTACGCTTATGGGGTAGCCTCTGTTTTGCTCTTTCATATTTTTATCAATATTGGTATGACCATCGGAATAGTTCCTGTAATAGGCATCCCTTTGCCTTTGATGAGCTACGGTGGTACAGCCCTAATTACTTTTACTGTCTTGATATTCATCTTAATTAGGCTCGATGCAGACCGTCATATGATTTTAAGATAAACAGCATACATCCATATACATGAAGATTATTCCGCTTTCAGAAGGATCATTTACCATTGACCAATCTAAAGAATTTGTTCCTTTTAATCATTCAAATGATGATCTTCAGCAACGATCAAGAGGTAGTTTATTGGTTGAAATTCAACCCTTTTTAGTGTTAACTACATCTGATGTTTTGTTGTTGGATACAGGATTGGGGTTCACCGATGAATTAGGCATCATGCAAATACACAAAAACATGGCCTTACATGGCATTTATCCTTCAGATGTTACGAAAGTATTGATGACACATTTGCACAAAGATCATGCTGGTGGACTGGTTCGTTTAGATACATTAAAAAATGAATACCAATTATCTTTTCCACATGCAGATTATTATATCAGTCAAAAAGAAATAGACGTTGCTACAAATGGTTATAGTCCTTCCTACAACATTGAAAAATTATCTTGTCTTTTACACCATGAACAAGTACACTTACTAAAAGAAGAGAACGGTGTAATTGATGGATATATTTATTTTGAAAAAACAGCTGGTCATTCGCCATTTCACCAATCTTTTAAAATAGTTGAGGGCCATGAAATAATTTTTTTTGGAGGAGATGAAGCACCTCAATTACAACAAATGAAAACAAAGTTTGTAGCGAAGTATGATGCAGACGGAAAAAGAGCAATGGAACTCCGCGTGAAATGGTGGGAAATTGGGAATAATGAAAATTGGAATTTCCTCTTTTATCATGATATCGGAACTCCTACATACTGCAATAAAGGTATTTAATTTTCATAATATATTCAGTATGAATGGGTATGGACATTTTGAAAAAAAAGAGGCTAGCTCTAGAAAGAGCCAGCCGTTGCTAACCTATGAAAAACACCGAGTTAAAATTACATTGTTATTTGTTCATATCAAAATCCTTTTTTTCTTCTCTCAAATTGATCTTTTTCCGACTGCCTTTTTTGAAACTCTCTTCTCACAAGCGACTTAAATTCATCTTCTGCACCAAATACCTTGTTAGCTCTTTCGTGTGTCATCACTTTGGTAAAATCATCCCTATATTTCTTCCTCATATCCAACACCTTCTGTTGTTTTTCAAGATGATCGCCTGTATTTTTGTTAACAGACAATCCTTTCATTTCGCTTCTATATTGATTAAAAATCGGCCAAAATTTTTGAGCTTCGTCTGGATTTAAATTCAGCTCTTTGGTGATAAATGCCATCTCCATTGCTTGGATTTTTTTCAGGTCGTTAGACCTATTATCAGAACGATCAGATCTGTTCGGCTGAGCATTCAATCCAATTCCAGTTAAAAGGACAAGAAATAAAAGGCATAAGTTTTTCATGATTACAAATATTTATAAAATGTTTAATTAGTCATATCGTTGTCTGAAGTACCAGTTAATTCTATAAATTCTTTCATCTCATCTTCATGAATTTCTGAAAGAACTTGCGTAATGGTTTCCTGATTGAGGTCTACTAACATATTATTGCTTTCTTCAGCCGTAAATTCATTTTCCGAGTTATTGGAAACTTCATCAACTTCATTTAAAAAGCTCACCATCCCTTCATCAGACAAATTATTGGTTTTTTCAACACTAATGGTTGTTGCTAAAGTATTTTCTTTTAATGCGGTGTTTGTTGCAAGATATGAAAAGAATAAAATACTTACAAAGCAAGCTGCTGCTGCGTATCGAAAAAAGGTCTTTGATGTGAACATCCTAATAACCTTCGCATTTTCTTTAGGTTTTGTTATCTTAATTTGTTCAAAATAATTTGCTGGAATTTTAAAGGGATTTTCCTCCTTTAAAGATAACAATGATGGCGCGAGTTCCTGCAATTCTAGCTCTATTTCTGATTTTTCAGCGATTTTTTTAACCAAGTAATGGCTAAAGTTTTCAAAATAATTGGTAGGTAAGGAAAATACTTGTGTTGATTTTAACGAATCATCGCGCAAAGTTAACAGCATATCCTCTTGTTCTCTTGATGCTGATGAAACTACAATAAGTTGATAGATTTTTGATGGGAATTCACTGAAATATTCTTTGGTCAAAGAATATGGATTCGTTTTAGGTAGGTTACCAACGGTTGTACTAATAGAGCTAGTCTCTTCTAATATGGTATGTCCGTTTTTCATCTTTACTTTGACCTTAACGAGTTCAATTGGTTTAATGATTCAGAATATAATCCTCTATTTTTTTCACTGCGTGGTGATAACTGGCTTTTAGAGATCCAACAGATGTATCCAGTACCTTGCTCATTTCTTCGTAGGGAAGTTCATCAAAATACCTCAAATTAAACACAATACGTTGTTTTTCAGGTAGTTGTTGCATAGCAATTTGCAATTTCCAAATGGCTTTGTTGGCATCGAAATCTTTTTCGCTTTCCAATTTTTCTTCCAAATTTAGGCTTTCATCATCCATAGAAATAGATGTTCTGCGCTTCATTTGTTCAATGTAGGTAAGGCTTTCATTCACAGCAATCCTGTACAGCCACGTAAAAAGTTGAGCATCTGACCTGAAATTTTGAAGTCCATTCCATGCCTTGATAAATACATTTTGCATAACATCATTGGCATCATCATGACTCACCACCATCCTTCGAATTTGCCAATAAATTCTTTCTTGATATTTTTTTACAATGGATGTAAATGCCGATTCTCTGGTATTTAGATCCATGAACATGGCAACCAAGGCAATATCATCTGAATTTTGTTGGCTCATTTTATTATACCTCGATTGCGAATTTTTATTAAATATCAACCATTTTTTCTTGCTATGGCTTTTTCTGCTGCTGCAACTATAAATTCTGTATCAAGACCATATTTTTTAAGCAATTCCGTCGGTTTACCGCTTTCTCCAAATGTATCTTGAGTGCCTATCATTTCAATGGGAATAGGAAATTCTTTGACTGAAACTTGTGCAATGCTATCTCCTAATCCACCAATTACATTGTGCTCTTCAGCGGTAACAGCACATCCTGTTTTTTGTATGGAAGCGATAATCGCTGCTCTATCCAAAGGTTTAATGGTATGAATGTTGATTACTTCTGCATCTATTCCTTTTTCCTTTAAGATTCTACCTGCTTCGATGGCTTTCCAAACTAAATGTCCGCATGCAAAAATACTGACGTCATTTCCCCGTGAAAAATGTTGCGCTTTGCCAATTATGAAAGGCTCTTCTGGATTGGTGAAAATAGGCCATACTGGTCTGCCAAATCTGAGGTAAACGGGTCCGTTGTAACTTGCTATGGCTATGGTTGCGGCTTTTGTTTGGTTGTAATCACACGGAACAATTACTGTCATTCCCGGCAACATCTTCATCAGTCCAATGTCTTCTAATATCTGGTGAGTAGCGCCATCTTCACCCAAAGTTAGTCCTGCGTGTGATGCACAAATTTTTACATTTTTATTTGAATAAGCTACAGATTGTCTTATTTGATCGTATACCCTTCCTGTTGAGAAATTGGCAAAGGTTGTGGTAAATGGTATTTTCCCGCCAATGGTTAAGCCTGCGGCAATACCAATCATGTTTGCTTCTGCAATGCCAACTTGAATAAATCTTTCTGGAAATTCCTTGATAAAGGCATTCAGCTTAAGAGATCCTGCTAAGTCAGCTGTTAACGCTACTACATTGGGATTGGTTTTGCCTAATTCATAAATACCATCTCCAAATCCACTGCGGGTATCTTTTTGTCCTGTTACTTGTATCGCGTCGAGCATGATTTATTTGTTTTGCGCAAAGTAACAGCAATCGTTGATTATTTCAGCCGTTAAATTGAATTTTTTAAAGTTTATCAATTGAGTTTAAAAGTCCTTAGTTCAAGGTGCACAGGCATTTTTTCTAAGAGCTGCTCCCACTTCCACGCAGATGTCATGATTTCATCTAGAGAAAACTTAGGTGTCCATTCCAATATATCCCTGGCTTTTTCGTTATTAGCATATATTGCTATCACGTCTCCAGGTCTTCTCCCGCCAATTTTATAGTTCAATTTAATTCCTGTAGAATCTTCGAATGATTTGATAGCTTCTAGCACTGAAACACCATTCCCTGATCCTAGGTTAAAAACCTCACAGCTGCTGTTGTTCTTTTTAGCCAGGAGAAACTGAATTGCTTTGGTATGTGCGTTAGCTAGGTCGCATACATGTATAAAATCCCTGATACATGAACCATCTCTTGTATCATAATCATCACCAAACACAGTAAATCCTGACATTTTGCCTATGGCTGACTGTGTTAAAATGGGGGTAAGGTTTTGTGGTTTGTCAATTGGCAGCTCCCCAATTAAGCCTGTTGGATGTGCTCCTGCAGGGTTAAAATAACGGAGTAAAATTGAATTTGTTGATGAATTTGCTGCAGCAAATGCTTCAATCATTTGTTCTCCCATTTGCTTGGTTAAGCCGTAAGGCGACTCCGCATTTTTTCTAGGGGTTACTTCTGTAACAGGAATGGCATCTGGGTTTCCATACACGGTACAGGATGATGAGAAAACAAAGTAGGGCGTTTTGAACTCTTCTATGCAACGCAATACATTGATAAGAGAGCTGAGGTTGTTTTGAAAGTACAGCATGGGTTTCTCAACTGATTCTCCTACGGCTTTAAATGCTGCAAAATGAATTACTCCAGTAATGTCTATATTTTCTTCGAAAATAGCTCTTGTTTCATCGTAATTACAAAGGTCTACCTTGTAATTTTTGATTTTTTTACCCGTGATTTTTTCAACACCCAACAACATGCTTGGCGTAGATCGTGAATTATTGTCAGCTGAAATTACCTCAAATCCATTTTCAATCAAATCTACCAATGTGTGCGATCCAATGTAGCCAGAACCGCCTGTAACAAGAATTTTTTTCATGTGCTTTTCAATTAGATTTAGGATTCAAGCAATCCCATGATATAAGTTCCATAACCACTTTTCAAAAGAGGTGTAGCTAGCGCAATCAATTGTGATTTGTCAATAAAC
>CANLED010000051.1 GCA_947489175.1 Chitinophagaceae bacterium
GGGGAAATAGTTTAGGGTATAAAGTTTAAGGTTTGATGGGAGCTTGATTAAAAATTACTACATTTATAACCTAGTTAAAACATAAAATTATGAAGAAAACGATCATCCTGTTTCTGTTCATTTCAGCCTCTTTTGTTGCTGTAAGTCAACCCAAAGAAGAAAAAAAAGTTGAAGCTGCTGTAACTTATCTAATCAGCGCCCTCGAAAGTGGCGACAAAACATCTTTAGAGAATATCACCATGGAGAAGCTGAGTTATGGACATTCAGGTGGTAACATTGAAACCCGCGAGCAATTTATTGAAAATCTTGTGAGTGGTAAGTCAGATTTTGTAACCATCAAAACAAGCAACCAAACTATTTCAATCAGTGGTAATACATCAATCGTTAGGCTTCGTTTAGATGCAAAAACATTGGATAAGGGTAAGGAAGCAGAGGTTCATTTGCACGTAATGCTAGTGTTCCAAAAAGAAAAGGGTGATTGGAAAATGTTGGCAAGACAGGCAGTGAAATTAGTAAGTTAAAGAGATTCCTCACCATCCTAAGTATGGCTGAGGGATTCAATAAGATATTTATCTATCGTTAAATATACATCACTCAATAGGGAGGGGCTCAAACTCCTCCCTATTCTATTTATAACCCTTTCCTCAGATTTTAAGTTATGAAATATATACTTTTCTTCATGTTAGCAGCTCCTTTGCTAATTTTTTCTCAGACCAATCCCGATATCATCATTACAAACGGCCGCATTTTAGATGGTACTGGCAATAGTTGGTACCATGCTGATGTAGCTGTTAAGGGCGATAAAATTGTTTCAATTAAAAAGGGCCTCGCCGTTCAATTCCCCAATGCAAAAATTATTGACGCCAAAAACATGGTTGTTTCTCCTGGTTTCATTGATGTTCATGCACATATTGAGGGCAGCATTTTTGAACGACCAACTGCAAATAATTATATATATGACGGTGTTACTTCTGTGGTAACAGGAAATTGTGGTGGTGCGGCAGATGATATTGCAGTGTTTTTTAGGCGTTTAGACAGCATTGGTACTTCTATCAATGTGGCAACGTTAGCCGGACATAACAATATCCGCAGAATGGGGATGGGTTTGGAAAATCGGAAAGCTACTGCTGATGAGATTAAAAAAATGGAAGCCCTAACGGTGAAAGCCATGAAAGATGGGGCGGTTGGACTTTCTACAGGCTTGATATATTTACCGGGAATGTATTCTCCTACTGAAGAAATTGTGGCTTTGGCTAAAATTGCTGCAGCAAACGGAGGAGTTTACGCCACACATATGCGCAACGAAGGATTGAAAGTTCATGAGGCCATCGATGAGGCGTTGACGATTGGCAGAGAAGCCAACATTCCCGTTCAGATTTCACATTTTAAAGTGGCAGGGAAAAGCAATTGGGGCAGGTCTACAGAAACCCTCGACATGGTAATCAATGCAAGGAAAGAGGGTTATGATGTTACGATTGATCAATACCCATATACTGCCAGCAGCACTAACCTGGCTGTAACCCTGCCTGATTGGGCTCTTGAGGGTGGGCTGGATTCTTTGAGGGTGAAACTTAAAGACCCTGTTCAACGTAAAAAAGTGCTTGAAGGAATGAAAAATTCACTGGAGGCGGGTAAACGAAAAGATTATTCTTATGCTGTAGTAGCCGGATTTCCTGCCGATACCATGCTAAACGGCAAAAGCATCACCCAAATTAATATCGAAAAAGGCAGGAAAAAGAAATTCATCAACGAAGCCAATACCATTTTGGATATGTTGGCAAAATACAATGCCCAAATGATTTATCATACCATGAGCGAAAAGGATTTAGCCTATTTTATGAAATACCCATTCAACATGCCGGCTGCTGATGGTGGTGTGAGCAATGGCAAGGGAATGCCGCATCCGCGCGCCTACGGAACCAATGCCAGGGTATTGGCTAAATACGTTCGGGAAGATAAAGTAATCGGGTTAGAAGAAGCTGTAAGAAGAATGACTTCTTTGCCGGCCAGGAAATTTGGACTCAAGGAACGGGGATTATTAATGGAGGGGATGAAAGCTGATATTCTTGTGTTTGATGAAAACACCATTCAAGATCTTTCAGTTTACGAGAAGCCACACCAATTTACAACCGGGATAGAATATATATTGGTAAATGGAAAGTTGGTTTTGGATAAAGGAAATCATACGGGAGTTAGAAGCGGCACGTCTATCAGAAAGAATCAATAAAAAAAGGAGGCTGTAGGGTAAACAGCCCCCCTTTTTTTTATGATATTGGATTTTATTTAACTAGTTTAACAACATCCATTTTAAGGGTTTTGCCTTTTGTAAGCGTTACAGTTTTGGTTTGACTTACATAACCCACAGCAGCAAAAGTTATAGTGTAGGTTCCTTCTTTCAATCCGCGGATTTTAAATTTTCCATCTTTTTCAGGAATTGCTGCAGCACTGAATGCTGATCCATTGCTAAAAACTACAGCAGCTTTAATTCCTTCAGGAAGTACTTGGCCTTCAGCTTCTGAAAAATTTGAATTACAAAAAGGACGAAGAGTGGGCCTTAAGTAAAATTTGCCATTTAATTCAGAGATTGAGGTGGCGATATCGAAATCAACCCAAACCTTCATGCTATTGTCGGCACTTCTTTCTCTGTGTTCATCTTTCAATTTGATGTACAAGAAATTATTGGTTTCATTGATAATGTTAATGGGATAGGAAACGCCACCTTTTACAACAGTGTTGTTTGTTCCTAATGTAATCCTGATTTTTCTAACAGTTCCTTTTACATTACCATCAGCAAGCATTTTCTCCACTCCATTGCGAAGCTTCAAAACATCTACAACTGCTGGAGTATAGGCAAGGTCAACCCACTCTCCATAATCATCTTTTTTCTTTGTGTGATCGTCTTTGTCGTCATCATCGTCACCAAAACGATCATCGCTGCTGTGTTTATCGTCGTCATCAAATTTAACTTCAACTTTTTGTATGTCTAGGTTAACTGCCTCAAAATCTCCAGGTGCATCAGTTAAGTATACCTGTACGGCATTTCCAGTTTTTACTCCAGTTTTTGTGCAAGATGAAAAAGACAAGGCAAAGACAATTAAGAGTGAGGCGAAGGCGAGAAACAGATTTTTTGTTTTCATAACTATAATTTTTTGTTTTGATTTTGCTGGGTACAGTAACCCGAACAATCCATAGACTTGTATTAACGTGCTAGGTTTAAAAATATTTTCTTTTAAACATTTTTTTAACATTTTGGTCTTTTTTAGCTAAGAACTATTTCACCTGATATCTGACTGCTCTTCTCAGTTTTTCTGCCAACTAATATTTACCTTGCACCCATGTCAAATTACCTGAATGAGTTGAACCCACAACAGAGGGAAGCGGTGTTGCATGTTGATGGTCCACTGATGATTATTGCCGGTGCGGGAAGCGGTAAAACCAAGGTGTTAACCACAAGAATCGCCCACCTCATGGCTAGTGGAGTAGATTCTTTTCGCATTCTTGCGCTTACTTTCACCAACAAGGCTGCCAAAGAAATGAAGGAAAGGGTAGAAAAAATCCTTGGCAACAACGAATCTAGAAACTTATATATAGGTACTTTTCACTCAGTTTTTGCCCGTATTCTTCGTGCCGAAGCTTCCAAAGTGGGCTATCCTACAAGCTTTACTATATACGACACCGATGATGCTAAGAGTGTTTTGAAGACTGTCATCAATGAACTTCACCTGGATGATAAAATTTATAAACCTGCCACTGTTTACAACAGGATTTCCTCAGCTAAAAATGCTTTGGTGACTGCTGAAGAATATGCCAATGACCATGGACTTCAGCAAGAGGATGCCCGCGCCAACCGTCCAGCCATTTCTCAAATCTACAAGGCTTATGCGAGCCGTTGTTTTAAGAATGGGGCCATGGATTTTGATGACTTGTTGCTGCAGTTTTACCTCATCCTGAAAAACCATCCCGACGCGCTACACAAGTACCAACATAAGTTCAGGTACATCATGATTGATGAGTACCAAGATACCAATCCAGCTCAGTACGAAATCATCAAACTCCTCGGTGGAGCCCACGAAAATGTTTGCGTGGTGGGAGATGATGCGCAATCGATCTATGGATTCAGGGGTGCTACCATTGAGAATATCTTATTGTTTAGGAAAGATTATGATGATGTGAAGGTGGTAAAACTTGAACAAAATTACAGAAGCACCAAGCAAATTCTTCAAGTTGCCAATGAGGTAATTGGGAACAACAAGGGACAGATACAAAAGGAGTTGTGGACGGAAAATGGTGAGGGTGAAAAGATCAAGTTGGTGCGCACCATGACCGACAATGATGAAGGGAAGTTTATAGCCGATTCGATACAAGAACAAAAGCTGCGCAACCACTTTTTCAACAAAGAATTTGCCATTTTATACCGCACAAATGCCCAAAGCAGGGCCTTTGAAGAGGCATTAAGGAGGCTGAACCTCCCCTACACTATTTTTGGAGGCATCAGTTTTTATCAGCGAAAAGAAATCAAAGACTATATCGCCTACCTGAGAATAATCGTGAATTCAAGGGATGAAGAAGCGCTCAAACGCATCATCAACTATCCCGTTCGCGGCATAGGCAAAACCACATTGGATAAGCTGATTCTGGTAGCGAATGAACAAAATATCAGTGTTTGGGAAGTGCTCTGCCGAGCAGCCTCATTCGGATTTAAGTCAGGCACCTTGGATGCGATTGAGAATTTTGTGATGATGATCAGAAGTTTCAACAGCATGTTGAAAAACAACACGGCCTACGATGTGGCCTTCCATGTGGGAAAACAAACTGGACTAGTAAAGGAGTTGTTCATTGACAAAAGTTCTGAAGGCGTTCAGCGATACGAAAACGTACAAGAATTGCTGAACTCAATCAAAGAGTGGGTTGATGACAAGCAAAATCGATCACAAATTGACGAGGACGGTGTGGTGATGGAAGAGCAGCCCACTTTTGAAACAGAGAAGGTTCGTCCTGCTGAACTTGACTTCCCTGAGGAAACTGATGAAACAGAAAATACGGTGGAAGATGGTATTCCGGACAGGCCAATCCGCGAAGATGTTTTGTTGTCGGCCTACCTGCAACAGATATCACTTCTAACGGATTCAGACCAGAAGGATGAACATGCAGACACCATCAAGATGATGACGATACATGCAGCGAAGGGCTTGGAATTTTCATGTGTTTTTGCGGTTGGATTGGAAGAAATGCTGTTCCCAAGCGCGATGAGCATCAATACCAGGGAAGAATTAGAGGAAGAACGACGCTTGTTTTATGTGGTGATTACCAGGGCGAAGAAAAGATTATGGATAACGTATGCCAATACTCGCTATAAGTTTGGACAAGTGGTTCAGAATGAGCCAAGCAGGTTTATCAAGGAATTGCCAGAGGATTCGATCGACAGAACATTTGCTGGAGGTGGATTTAGGAATCAATCTGCTTCACCAACTTCAGCTTCAGAAAAAATGAGGGGTTGGGGAACACAGCAAAACACAGGAGCAGGGAAAAACAGTTATTATACTGAACCCAAAAAGCAGCCTGAAAAGCCAGGGTATCTGCCGGTTACACCTGTAAGTAAGCAAGTGATCCATCAGCCATCAGCTGATTTTGTGGCTAGCGACACATCTGAACTTCAGGCTGGACAAAAAATTGAGCACCAGAAGTTCGGCTTTGGGGAGGTTTTAAAAATGGAAGGTGCTGCACACAATCCAATTGCCACCATAAAGTTTGAGTTGAATGGAGAGAAGAAAATCATGTTGAATTATGCGAAATTGAGGATTATTGAATGATGATTTGAGCTAGGTATGATTGCTAACAAGGTGATTATTCTTTGGATAAGCATAAAGCAGTTTTTCATTCTTGCAGATAATTAATATTTTCATGATTCAATCATTTAATATGCGAACACTACTTATAATAGCCTGTATTTTTTGTTCCCTTAATACAAATGCACAAGTGTTAAGCGACCGTGAACAATCAAGGGTAGTTGATGAAATCCTCACAGAGAGGTTCAATACATTGTTACCCATGTTGATGGAAAGAACGGGTATAGACATGTGGGTGATCATTGCCAGAGAGTACAATGAAGATCCTGTGTTAAAAACCATGTTGCCCTCTACTTGGTTGTCAGCCCGCCGCACCACCATGCTGGTGTTTTATGCTGATCCAAAGAGCAAGCAAGTAGAAAAGTTGGCGATAGCCAGGTACAATGTAGGGGATGCCATCAAGGCGTCGTGGGACATGCAAAAGTTTCCAGACCAATGGGATGCATTGGCTGATATTATCAAAACCCGCAATCCAAAAAAGATAGGAATCAATACTTCGGCATCATTTGGACATGCAGATGGATTGGCCTATACGCATCAACAGCAGTTGATGTCAAAGCTCAGCAAAGAGCAACAAGCAAGGGTGGTATCAGCAGAGCCACTCGCAGTAGGTTGGCTTGAAACCCGAACTGAAAGGGAGATGCAGGTATATACACAATTGGTGAGGATATCTCATAATATCATCAAGGAAGGATTTTCAGACAAGGTTGTAACACCCGGCATAACCACTACAGATGACTTGGTATGGTGGTTTAGGCAAAAAGTGACTGACCTAGGATTGACAACATGGTTTCATCCATCGGTGGCCATTCAGCGCAGTGATTCATCCAGTTTTGAACATTTGAGGAGTTTTTCAGACAGGCCCAAGGATGATGTTGTGAGGCCGGGGGATTTGTTGCATGTAGATTTTGGCATAACTTATTTGAGGTTGAACACGGATATTCAGCAGCATGCATATGTGGTATTGCCTGGGGAAACAGAGGCACCCGCATCCATTAAAAAAGCCTTTGCCAATGCAAACAGGTTGCAAGATATTTTAACGAGTCAATATAAAACAGGCAGAACCGGAAATGAGATTTTGTTGTCGGCTTTGAGTCAGGCGAAGTCTGAGGGTATTGTGCCAAGCATTTATACCCATCCGTTGGGATTGCATGGGCATGCAGCTGGTCCAACAGTAGGCATGTGGGATCTGCAAGGCGGAGTTCCGGGAAGTGGAGATTACAAGTTGTTTCCCAATACGGCATATTCTATTGAATTGAATGCATCAACCGACATACCTGAATGGAAGAAGTCGATCAGGATCATGTTGGAAGAAGATGGGTTTTATGATGGTAAGGGATTTAGGTACATTCAAGGAAGGCAGAGAGAGATTTATTTGATAGGGAAATAGGGATGTTAGTTGAAGGAGTTGATTTTGGTTGAGGAGGTTGATGTTAGTTGAAGGGGTTGAGGGAGTTGAAGGGGTTGAAGAAGTTTAGTTGTTTAGGCGTTGAGTTGTTTAGGGCTTCCAGACATTTTGCACCCATTATTTCGGATGAAAAAATTAAGAATCTTCGCATGTATTTATCAATAGCCTGGGGTTTAAACCCCAGGCTATTGAATTTTTATGGCTCCCCAACCTTAAACTAAAAACCTTAAACTAAAATCCTTCAACCCCTTCAACTTCTTCAACCTCTTCAACTACTATTAGGCACAAACTGCTAAAGTACTTTAAAAAATATACTACCTTGTATTGCATAGTATTATAATTAATCCTACATTTGTCTTGTTATTTGATTTACAACCATCAAAAACAAGACGATGAACATAGAAAATACACAAAGTCAGATGCGAAAAGGAGTGCTAGAATTTTGCATTCTTTCCATCATCAAACGCGGCGAAGCCTATCCCAGTGATATCATTGAGGAAATGAAAAGGGCTAGCCTAAACATTTTAGAAGGTACTCTTTATCCACTTCTTACCAGGTTAAAAAATGCGGATTTACTCTCTTACCGTTGGGTAGAAAGCTCCGGTGGGCCGCCACGGAAGTATTTTTCATTGACAGAAAAAGGGAATGATTTTTACAAGGAGTTGGAGAATACTTGGAAGGTGATGAGTGAAGCGGTTGGGAGGGTGATTCAAAACAGCCAGGGACTAGGGACAGGGGACGAGGGACTAGGGGAGCAAAACAGCCATGGTTCAATTGAAAAAGGTGATATTGATTCAGAACAAACCACAGAAATTAAACCTTAAACCAAAAACTTTAAACCAATAAGCCTTAAACCAAAAACTTTAAACCAATAAGCCTTAAACTAAAAACCTTAAACTAATATCACTCCCTTAATCACAACAACATGAAAAAAGTAATAAACATAAATTTTCAAGGTAGAATCATTCCGATAGAAGAAGATGCTTATGAAGATTTAAAAAAATATGTAGAAAGTCTGCGTCAATATTTTGCCAATGAAGAAGGCAAAGAGGAAATAATTAATGACATCGAGAATCGGATTGCAGAATTGTTTTCAGAAAAGTTAAAGGCGGGAACGAGTGTCTTTATTTCTGAGCAAGCTGTGGCTGGTATCATTGCCAGTATTGGCAAACCTGAAGAATTTGATGCAGACAACATAGACCTTGGGTCAACATCAAGCGCATCATCAAATAAAGGTTCTTCATTTACTGGCAGTGGTTTTGAGCCACGTGGTTCATTGTTCAGGAATGAAAATGATAAAATCTTGGGAGGCGTTTGCAGTGGTTTGGGTTCTTATTTGCGGATAGACACAACCATCATTAGGGTAATTTTTGCCTTATTTGCTCTCGGAGCCTTTGGTACTGGATTGGTGATTTACATCATCCTTTGGGCAGTTCTTCCCACAAAACACCTTGAAAACAAGTTTTCAAGAAGGCTTTATAGAGATGCTGATCAGAAAGTATTGGGTGGTGTGTGTAGCGGGGTTTCAAAATATTTCAATATCCCAGTATGGCTTCCGAGGTTGATTTTTGTGTTGCCTATAATCCTAAGTGTTTTTAGAAACATGTTGCACCTGAATTTCTTCTTTCTACCTTTTGTATTCACTTTCTCGGGCACATTATTTATTACTTACCTCATCTTGTGGGCGGTGATACCTAAGGCCATTACGGCTTCAGAGAAATTAGAAATGCGCGGTGAAAAAGTTGATCTTGAATCCATCAAAAATAAAGTGCAAGATGAAATGCAAGGGGTCAAAAAAAACTTTACCGACAATGCAGAAAAGTGGAAACAAGATTTTTCAAATAAAGCCACCGGTTTTAAAGAAGAAGCTGGAGAAACTGCCCGTCGTTTCGCAGGCGAAGCGGGTCCTTCTATCAGAAAAAACGGTAATCGCTTTGGTAGATTTATCCTAACCTTGATTAAAGTATTTTTCTTTTTCATCCTAAGCATCATCGCATTTGCTTTGGTAATGGCAATCTTTGGCTTGGTTACAGTCAGCTCATCGTTGATGCCCTTAAAGAATTTTATTGCAGGCAGTCAATGGATTCAGGTTTATGCTTGGGGCACTGTTATTTTATTTTTTATCGTGCCCGTTGTAGCGCTTGTAGTTTGGCTCATCCGCAGCATTGCTGGAATTAAGAAAAGGAGCCAATATTTGGCATACAGTTGGGGTATTTTGTGGACATTGGGATGGGTTGCAGCAATCATGCTGGTAGCCTCCGTTTCAAAAGAATTCAAGCGTGAAGGATATGTAAGCAAAGAGGTAACAATTGCCCAGCCTTCACAGGGAAAAATGAAAGTTGAATTCAAAGATGCCGAAGGAAAATATTATCCGCTCGACATTGCATTTGAGAGTTTTGATGATAATAACAACAATGAGAACAACGTCGATAAACTCAGGCTTTCATCAACAGATGATAGTCTCTTGATAGGAAACATTAGCATCAGAATATTAAAAAGCAATGACCAAAATTTCCACATCACCACGGTGAAAAAAGCACGGTCATCATCCCGAAGAGAAGCAGAACGTGTTGCAGAAATGATTTCTTTTCAGGTGGATCAATACGACAGCATCCTCACCCTTCCCATTGCATTTCCGATCACAACGGAAACCAAATTCAGGAACCAGCAAGTTCGCGTGCAAATTGAAGTTCCGGTAGGAAAAGAAATATTTATCAATGACAGGGCGGAAAACTTGAATTCATATACGATAGGAAAGATAAGAACAAATAGGGACGGACTCACTTTTGATTGGGACAATGACAATGGCTACAACTATATGTGGACTTCCGGGAAATGGTATATCATGACAGACAGGGGACTTGAAGCGAAGGATAGGTCTGAAGGGGTAGACAATGAAAATCGAATAGATGATTTTAAACAGAAGATCAAGGAAATGGGTGGTTCAATTGATTCTGTGAGCATGAAAATAGAGAACGGAGATACCACGGTAGATATAAAAATCAGAACCAATGCCCTAGCAGATGTTGCTGATGAAGAAGAACAAGGTTCAGCATTAGCTAATACAAAATCAAATGCTAAACAGGCTGGCAGAATATTATTTCTTTGGCATTCGCTACTTAGGTTTGGAATATAATTAATACA
>CANLED010000052.1 GCA_947489175.1 Chitinophagaceae bacterium
AAGAATGAAGAATGAAGAATGAAAAATGAAGAATCACATTCAAATAGGGATTACTATTTTTCATTTTTCATGCATAATTATTCATTTTATTTAACTTCGCCCTTATGATAGCAAATGATCAACACAAGTTTCAGGCAATAATTTCCCACGCGAAAGAATATGGATTTGTTTTTCAATCCAGCGAAATATACGATGGTCTTAGTGCCGTATATGATTATGGCCCATGGGGAAGTGAGTTAAAAAAGAACCTTCGTGAAGCATGGTGGAATGAGATGACACGCATGCACGATAACATCGTTGGAATTGATGCTGCGATTTTCATGCATCCAACCACTTGGAAGGCATCTGGACATGTAGATAATTTCAGCGATCCGATGATTGATAACAAGGACTCTAAAAAAAGATACCGTGTTGATCATTTGATTGAAGGCGTTGCCGATCAATTGGTTCAGGATGGCAAAACAGAAGAAGCTGAACAGCTTATCGCATCGATGGAAGCTTTATTGGCTGCGAATGATTTTGCGGGACTAAACGAGCTTGTCGAATCTCGAAAAATGAAGTGTGGTGTTAGTGGAACCTGTAACTGGACAGATGTTCGTCAGTTTAATTTGATGTTCTCTACACAAATTGGTTCAGTAGCTGAAGAGTCAACTGAGATTTACCTGAGGCCTGAAACAGCACAGGGTATTTTTGTCAATTTTTTGAATGTACAGAAAACTGCCCGGTTGAAAATACCATTTGGTATTGCACAAATCGGGAAGGCATTTAGGAATGAAATTGTAGCACGTCAGTTCATTTTCAGGATGCGTGAATTTGAGCAAATGGAAATGCAGTTTTTTATTCGCCCTGGCACTCAAAAAGAGTGGTATGAATATTGGAAGGCGGAACGCATGAAATGGCATACCGAAATGGGAATTCCAGCTGAGGATTATCGTTTTCATGACCATATCAAGTTGGCCCATTATGCTGATGCTGCTGTTGACATTGAATATAATTTTCCTATAGGTTGGAAGGAAGTAGAGGGTATTCATAGCCGCACAGATTTTGATTTGAAGAGTCACCAGGAATTCAGTGGAAAGAAACTACAGTATTTCGACAATGAAATCAATCAGAACTATGTTCCTTATGTGATTGAAACTTCTATCGGATTGGACAGGATGTTCTTGCTTACATTATGCCATGCATATCAAGAAGAAAAATGGTTAAAAGAAGATGGAAGCGAAGACAGCAGAATTGTTTTAAAGATACCTGCTAAAATTGCACCAATTAAACTTGCAATTCTTCCTCTTTTGAAAAAGGAAGGTCTGCCGGAAATTGCAAGAGAAATCATGAAAGAATGCAGGAATGAATTCTATTGTTTCTATGAAGAAAAAGATACTATTGGCAAGCGATACAGAAGAATGGATGCGCTAGGAACTCCATTCTGTATCACAATTGATCATCAAACCAAAGAAGATAAAATGGTGACCATTCGTTATAGGGATACCATGAAACAAGAGCGTATTCCAATTGAGGGATTGGTAGCTTTTGTGAAGAGCAAGATGTAATTAATGAAAAGTGAAGAATGAAAAATGAAGAATGAAACAGCCAGTTGTTAGTTGAATGGTTGAAAAGTTTATTCATTCTTCATTTTTCATTGCCTTACAAGCAAGTTATTATGTCATCCCGAGCGCAGCGAGGGATCTCAACTCTTCATTTTTATAACTGCCAATCCAATCAGCTCCTTAAAAAGTCCTGCCCATGCATTCATGGCTGATACAGATGGCAACAAGGATTCAGCACTGAATTTTACAGATGAAGGTAATATTGAAAATGCACATGGATAGGGCCTTACGTTAACCCCAGCAATTTTAAAAGTAGCTTCTGCGCGGGGTATGTGAAAAGCAGATGTTATCAAGACTGTTTTTGTTTTGTTTGCTCCAAGGCTGTCTAAAATTTTCTTGGTATTCTCAGCGTTTTCCTGCGTATTTTTCGAATTTCCTTCGATGATGATATCTTGTTTAGCGATTCCCAAATCTTCTAGGTTCTTTGCTATAAATGCTGCCTCAATAAAATTATCCTCCAAAAACATCCCGTTTCTTCCTCCAGATGCTATTATTTTTTTTATATGTCCTTTCTTATACAACAGCGCTGTTTGAATAAATCGATCTGATGACATGTTGAAATGACCTGCTTTATTTACCTTGTCATAACTTGTGATTCCTCCCAATACAACGCCAACGTCATAATGCTCATTCTCTCTCATTGGCATAGGAGGTGCATGAAAGGGGTATTGAAGTTGAATGATTATCCATGGGTTTGAAAAAAAGACAATCATTATAAACGCTATGGAAATCAGTTTTTTTCTGTTCTTTTCTTTTTTTGAAAAGAGTGTAAAGGACAATAAGATAATTATCCAAATAAATGGGTTTAGAAAAAAAGTCAGTACTTTAAAGAGATAAAACATGGTATAAAAAAGCCGGTTTTTTAGACCGGCATTGATTTAGTTTTTGATGAATTTTTTCGTGTATTGGTATTTTCTGTCTGGACTTGTTATTGTCAGTATGTAAGTACCTGAGGAAAGATTTGCTACTGGTATTTTTCCATTTTGATAGCCTGCCTCATTTCTGTAAACAACCGCACCGCTCATGGATGTAAGTTGAATGCTCATTTTTTTCATTCCATACATATTGCCAACTTGGTAAGTCAACTCATTTTGTAGAAGTGTAGGATATGAAGTTTTGATGAAGTTTGTGTTGTTCCTGATTGGGCTAGTAACCGCTGTAACCAATGTAATAGGGTTTCCGATATATGCGCTAAACATTCCATTGCCATGCGTTCCTACAACGAGTGTATTGTCTACCCATCTGTATGCAAGTGAATTCACAATGGCGGTATTCATCATCTCTGATGGTTGTCCGGCTAGCCCAACTTCTCTCGACCAAACGGTGCTGCTGCCACTTATGCTGGCTGTGCTAAATAATCCTGTTGAAGTTCCCACATAATATTCAACTCCATTGGTTTTTACAACAATTTCACAAGCTCTTACTGAAGGCACTGTTAGGTTTCCTTCAATGACCTGCCAAGTTGGAGAAATGGCAGTTGCATTGCCAGTCCAAAAAATACTGTTTACGTTATAGTTTGATACAACTGCTATTACAGTATCTTGATTTCTAGGGTTTACTGCAATGTCTGTTACTACTCCTCCTGTTAATCCAGATGGAGTTATATCTGTGGGCGCAAATCCAGCGGGGGCTGCCTGAGGATCTTTCATTCTATATATTTTTCCTCCTGAAGTACCCATAAATAGATTACTGTTAGATGTGTATGGTCCTTTGGTTGTTGCCATTGAAAAAATACTGCCAACAACTGCTGGTGCTACCCCATCTAATAATGTCCATGTACTTGGTGTTACACTAATTGCATCACTGGTTCTATACAAACTATCGTCGGTTGCGTAATAGAGATAATCAGTATTGTCTGAATCTAAATGGAAATACGTTACAAATTCCCCTTTACCGGCACTCGTTGGTTTAATAGGGGTATATAAATTATTGGCGAAATCAAATAATTTCATCCGATAAAACTGTCCTTCCTGTGCTGCACAAAAAAGATATTGTTGATTAGATACATTTTTCTTTGTCATTCCCACAGCACATCCATCTCCCCCTAAAACTATATAATGGTCGTTGCTGTCTGGCAATAAACCACCAAGAATGCCACTTCTATCCCTTATTGTGGTTGAGTTGTCTTGGGAGCCGCCATAAAATACCCTGCTACCTGGAGTTGGGTCGATTCCAACATGATAATATTGAAGAGATTGGTATTGTCCATTTCCATTAACCCATTCTGGAGAAGTAGCAGTCAAGTCTTTTATGAATCCAACACCTCCATCAGAACTTATAGCAACCCTGTTTGGATTTGAAGGGTCAAACGAAAAACTATGGTTGTCCGCATGGCTAACCCCATCAGGATCGGTATATGTTGAGGATGTTACACCCCCTGCGAAAACCACGTTTTCTTTTGTTGCAAAGCCATCGGTAGATCTAAACAAGTTTACCCCACCTACTAAAACTAAATTTTCATTGGTAGGATGGACTGCTACTAGCATGTTATAACCTCCTTGAAGTTCAAGGTATTTATCGGCAGAGCCATTTCTTTTTGCAATAAGACTGCTTGTTAATTTGGTCCAACTAAATGGCGTTGTAGCCATGTTACATTTGTATAAATCTGCTTCAGGTTTTGATGATGCAGCATCTTCTTCATTTTCTACCAAGGCATACAAAATATTTTGGTTCGAGGGAGAAAGGGTAAAAACAATTCTGCCCCATCCTTTTGTTTTATCTATAACCGATGTTGAGTTGTCATAGGCTCTCCAACCTCCTACAGAATCTGCAGCATTTTCTACACCACCAGCTATTCTAGAATAACTTCCTAAATCACCTGTTGTAGAAGTAAAAATCCCTGCCAATGCACGGTCTGCATTTTTTCCACTCATGGCAACAAAAATCTTTGACCCTGTATTGTTGATTAACAAATCTGCCACACCACCAATACCAGTTGCTGTTATGGTACTTTCAAATACACTGTTCCAAGTTGTTCCTCCATCTGTAGAACGAACAACCCTTCTGTGTACTGCTGCATAAATATGTCCCGTTACTGGGTGTACCGCAATCTTGTGTACAAAACACCATTGGGATGCGAATGTTGTTGGGTCGGTAACATTTGTTGATGCCAATTTCGTCCAACTTGCACCATTGTCCGTAGATTTAAACATTCCATTTCCATAAATAAAGGCGGATGGATATGAAGATGACGCACCGATAGGTTCTCCTGTGCCTGCATACCAGGTGTTTGGATTTTTTGGGTCTTGGGCAAAAGAGGAAACACTCCTGATCTCTGCTGCTGGATGAACAAAAATCCAATTTGCTCCCCCGTCTGTTGTTCTAAAAATTCCTCCATTTATACCACCAGCTAGTATGGTTCTATTTGTAGTGTTGTTGTATCTTATGTCAAACGCCACAGCCCTTGTTCTGCCGCCATTTTGTGTTGGACCAGCGGAACGATATACGTTGCCTATTTGGGAGTTAAAATAATCGTTGGGGTTAAACAAGAACGATAAGTCATTGTTGTTTCCGAATGTTGATCGCTGAATGTCTACGGTATTAAACAACCCGTTTTTCCTTACTGGCATGGTTTTAACCCAAGCCATTTCTTTAGACCTAATATTCTCCGGAACCTTACCTGTTTTGGGGTCTTGACTTAACAACCATTCGTGCCGAGCCCTACCATTTGAATATTTAGCCTCTATTTCTTCATCTTCTTCCTTATCCTCAACATTTAGAATGGTTAGGTCTTTGGAAAGTTTATTTGTTGTGTTAGCTGGTTTTAACAAGGATATGCCCAGTGCTCCTGCTAAAATTATTACGCCAATAAAAAAGCCACTTCTTTTTGAAATCATGTCTGAAACGTGTTATAAGGCAATTTAATTAATTTTTTAAGTATGCCAATGTTTTGTTCGTTAAATAGTAGAAAACAATTTAATAAATGGTTTAATCCTATATTCGCATTTCTTTTTGAGCGAATGAATCTGGAGTTTTTGTTAGAACGTTTTAGCCTATCAGCCCGTACGCAGGAAATTGCGAACCAGATTCTATTGTCTAATCCTCAACGCATTTCTTGTGATCATATTGCTGGGTCTTATACTTCTTTTTTATTTTCAGCATTATACAAAAATGATGCGTTGGCCGGTCATAACCATCTTTTCATCCTTGAAGATGCTGAAGAGGCTGCTTATTTTCACAATGATATTGAGAATTTATTGGATCCAATAGATCTTTTCTATTTCCCTACATCGTTCAAATCCAACAAAAATTTCAAGGTTCAAAGCAGCAGCCATGTGATGTTGCGCACTGAAATGCTTACTAGATTTGCTACTGGAGGAAATAGAAAAATTGTTATAACCTATCCAGAAGCTTTGATTGAAAAGGTGGTTCAAGCAAAAACCTTGGCGGGGCATATCATCCTCATTAAAGTGAATGATAGGTTAGATACTGATGCCTTGATGGAAAGGTTGGTGGGATTGGGATTTGAACGAACAGATTTTGTATATGAACCTGGTCAGTTTGCCATGCGTGGTGGTATTTTTGATATCTATTCTTTTGGGAATGAAAAGCCATATAGGGTAGAATTATTTGGACAAGATGTTGATTCAATCAGGATTTTTGATCCGGAAACACAGCTCAGTGAGAGAAAACTCCTCCAGGTAAGCATTATACCCAATGCAGATGGTGTTTTTGAAGAGACAGAAAAGATTTCATTCTTTGATTTTATTCCCAACAATACCATTATTTATTCTTCAAATTGGCAGTTGTTTTTAGATCGATATCAGGATCATGAGGATAACCTGCATTTATTTTTGGAAAGAAAAGAAGATGTTACTGCTGCACGCGAAACCAACGATAAAATAGCGGAACTAAACATCAATGATTTTACCCCTTTTGTGGTAATAGAAGAAAAGCTGAACAATTTCACCATCGTCGAATTGTCGCACGCATCTTCTTTACCCAAGCCAAACCATGTTTTACGATTCGAAGTTAAGCCCCAACCTTCATTTAACCGACAGTTCGACTTGCTCATAAAAGACCTTAAAGCGCACGAAGCCGCACGTCATCAGATTTATATTTTTGCAGAAAATCCCAAACAATTAGAACGTCTTTATTCAATATTTTCCGATTTAAAAGCGGAAATTAATTTTGTGCCTATAGCCAAATCCTTGCATCATGGATTTGTTGACAAGGAGAATGGAATTGTGGTTTATACCGATCACCAAATTTTTCAACGGTATCACAAATACAAAATAAAACAGGCTTATAATAAAAGCAAGGCCATCACCATACGTGCATTAAAGGAACTTCAACCGGGAGATTATGTAGTGCATGTAGATCATGGAGTGGGTGTTTTTAGTGGGTTACAGAAGGTTGAAAATGGCGGAAGAACCCAAGAGGCAGTGAGGATTATTTATCGTGACAGCGATATCCTTTATGTGAACATAAATTCAATCCACAAAATTTCAAAATATACAGGGAAAGAAGGCCATGTTCCCAAGGTGAATAAATTAGGAAGTGATGCTTGGGTTAAATTGAAGGACAAGACGAAGTCAAAAGTAAAAGAAATTGCATTCGACCTCATCAAGCTTTACGCAGAAAGAAAGTCATTAGAAGGATTTGCCCATAGCATCGATAATTACATGCAGATTGAATTGGAAGCTTCGTTCATTTATGAAGATACCCCCGATCAGGGCAAGGCCATTGCTGATGTTAAAAGAGACATGGAAAGTCCGCACCCCATGGATCGGCTAGTTTGTGGAGATGTTGGTTTCGGCAAGACAGAAGTTGCTGTGAGAGCGGCTTTCAAAACATGTCTTGACGGTAGGCAAGCTGCTATCCTGGTGCCAACCACCATATTGGCATATCAGCATTTTAAAACATTCAGTGAACGGTTAAAAGATTTTCCTGTTACCATAGAATTTATCAACAGATTTAAATCAGCTAAGGAAAAGAAAGAAATCCTAAAGAAGCTAGAAGAGGGAAAGATTGATATCATCATAGGTACGCACGGATTGATAGCAAAGGATGTGAAGTTCAAAGAGTTAGGACTGCTTGTTATTGATGAAGAGCAGAAATTTGGTGTGGCACACAAAGAGAAAATAAAGACATTCAAAACAAATGTAGATTGTTTAACGCTAACAGCTACTCCTATACCAAGGACCTTGCAATTTAGTTTGATGGGGGCTAGGGACCTTAGCATCATAAACACACCTCCTCCTAATAGGCAACCCATCCAAACAGAAGTCTTGGTTTTTAATCAGGATATAATTCGGGATGCTTTGTATTTTGAAATTGAAAGAGGCGGACAAATATTTTTTATACACAATAGGGTAAATGGTTTGTCTGAGATGGCCAACTTGCTCAAGCAACTTTGTCCAGACTTAAGCATCGGTTTTGCGCATGGACAACTTGAAGGCCACGAACTTGAGGAAAGAATTTTTGATTTTATTTCAAGGAAATATGATGTTTTGGTTTGTACCAATATTGTTGAAAGCGGGGTTGATATCCCTAATGTGAACACTATTATCATCAACAATGCGCATCAGTTTGGATTGAGCGATTTGCATCAGCTAAGGGGTAGGGTAGGCCGCAGTAACAAAAAAGCTTTCTGTTATTTACTAGCACCTCCTATCAGTACATTGCCGAGCGACTCCCGTAAGCGATTGCAAACATTGGAGCAGCATGCTGATTTGGGAAGTGGTTTTCAGATAGCCATGCGCGACCTAGATATTCGTGGAGCGGGCAATATGTTGGGCGGAGAACAAAGTGGCTTTATGATTGAAATTGGTTTCGAGATGTACCAAAAAATTCTTGATGAAGCCATCCGAGAATTGAAACGGACTTCTTTCCGTGAAGTTTTTAAAGATGAGATAAGTCAACAAGATGATTTTGTTCAGGATTGTACCATTGATACAGATCTTGAGATCCTAATTCCAGATAGTTATGTTGAGCAGATTGCAGAGCGTTTGGTTTTGTACACGAGGTTAGACAATTGTAGGGATGAAGAAGAGTTGAGCAAGTTTCATATTGAAATGGGAGATCGATTTGGCCCTATTCCAGTATGTGTTGAAGATTTGTTCGTAACTGTTAGGTGCCGTAGATTAGCCGTGGAGTTGGGTTTTGAACGCCTCACCTTGAAACAAAAAATACTCAGGTGTTATTTTGTCAACAACCCTGATTCTCCTTATTTTGTTTCTGAATTGTTTAACTCTATTCTTTTCCATCTTCAAACGAAAACAAATAAAAGTACCCTGAAACAAACAGGAAAAAATTTCCTGCTTGTAACAGAGCATGTTGATTCTATGGACCAAGTACTTACTTTTTTAAATAGGCTTCATGAAACAGTGAACAGTAGAAAAGCCCTGCCACCTACTATAGGGGTCTAATCCAAATATTCCTAAAACTTACTGGATTGCCATGGTCTTGAAGGCTGATGGGTTCTTTTGCTCCATGAGGTTTGTATTCGGGAATTCCAATGTATTCAGTTCCTCCCCAAAGGGTTGCATTGTTTTGAACAAGAACACCATTGTGAATTACAGTGATGCGTGCAGCCGATTGAAGGCGTCCATTTTCTCCAAACTTTGGCGCTGTAAAAATTACATCATAAGTCTGCCAAACCCCTGGCTCCCTGCATGCATTTGCAAGCGGAATGAGTTGCTTATAAATGCTGGCCGCTTGTCCATTAGAATAAGTTGCATTGTTGAAATTGTCCAACACTTGAAGCTCATATTTCCCCATAAGGAAGATGCCACTGTTGCCCCTGCCTTGTCCGTCTCCAACTACTACAGATGGCGTTCTCCATTCAATGTGCAATTGACAATCGCCAAAACCTTGTTTTGTGGTAATCATTCCCGATCCCTTTTTAACTGTCATGGCTCCATCAGCTATGGTCCATTCTATTGCCTTTCCTTTTTCGCCTGTCCAAGCTGAAAAGTCTTTTCCATTAAATAAAACAATGGCGTCAGATGGGGCATCCTGTGCTGTTTTTCCGGGTGTTATAACCGCTGGTACAGGTGTCCATACTTCAGATAATTTCGGGTCTCCTGTGTGAGTTTGTCCAATTGTTGAAAGTGCAGATAGACTGGAAAGCAGCATCAATGCAAGTTTTTTCATGCGCATGGTAAATGGAGTTTAATAAATTGTTTGAATTAATTTGAAATTGAATATACAAATTAAAAAATTATTTACTTCTATGTTGAACTTGAATTTCGCTTAAAACAAACGTTTAACTTTAGGAACAATTTGTCTTTAAATATGTTAAAAGAAAGTATTGCAAATTTTTCGCAAAGCTTTTGTGGAATCTTTTTAATTTTTATATTTGAATAAATAGGCAGAGATGGAGTCGATTGTTACGGAAGGGGTTAAAATTAGTGTAGAGCAATTCTATCAGCCGGATTATTCCAATCCACAACAAAGGGAATTCATGTTTGCCTACAGGGTTACGATTGAAAATTTCAATTCTTTTCCTGTTCAATTGTTAAGAAGGCATTGGTTTATTCAGGATAGCAGCGCTGAACAGCGTGAAGTAGAAGGGGAAGGGGTTATTGGTATTCAACCAATTATTGCGCCTCAGGATCAATATCAATACATATCAGGATGTAATTTGAAATCTGAATTGGGCCAAATGTTTGGAACATATTTGATGGAAAACGTGCATACAAAAGTTAAGTTCAATGTAAAAATCCCGGTTTTTCAGATGGAAGCTCCTTTTAAAAGAAATTGAACGGAAAAAGTCTAAAACA
>CANLED010000053.1 GCA_947489175.1 Chitinophagaceae bacterium
CTTATGCAATTGTATCAGAAACTTAGCTGCTGCATGTGTACTTTTATACAAGTCCACACGTTCATCCTGTTGCGCATTAATTATTAATCCAAGTTCTTTTGCCGTTCCAGGCATTAATTGCCATGGTCCAACCGCACCCGCCACAGACAGTGCATTTGAATTGAGGTTTGATTCAATGACGGCTAAGTACTTTAGTGATACTGGTAGGTTGTATTTTTTCAATATATTTTCAATAAGCAAAAAGTAGGGATTCCCCCAAATTTTCATTTTTTCAAGTCTTGTTTGATGAATACTGAGATAGTCCATTACAAAACCGACTGCACGTGGATTTAAATCATCCCAATTGATTTTTTTTTTGGATGTATCTTGAAAAGTTTTGATATTATTTATGCCAAAAGCATCAGCAGACGAACTGAATAAAAATGTGATGATACAAAAACAACATAACCGCATGAAATTTTTCATTGATCTTCAATTTTAATCCATTAAATAAGAATAATTGATGGATGCTTAATTTGTATTCACTTTTTCTTTCATCAACTGATTTGAAAATTGCAGCAGTGATGCTTCATCTAAATTATTGGACAAAACTTGCAATCCAAAAGGCATTCCGTTGCTATGCTTAAATAAGGGGAGAGATATGCTGGGAATGCCTGCTAGGTTTGCATAAACAGTATATAAATCACCCAAGAACATTTCGATTGCGTCATTGCTTTTTTCTCCAAATCGGAAAGCTGGTGATGGAACCGTAGGCATCAATATTAGTTCGTTGTTAGAAAATATTTCGTTTGTTTTTTCTACAATCAACCGCCTTACTTGTTGGGCTTTCGCATAATAGGCATCGTAGTAGCCTGTGCTTAACACGAAGGTTCCCAACATGATTCTTTTCTTAACTTCTTTCCCAAAACCTTCTGAACGTGATTTTTTATACAAATCACTTAGGTCGTTTATAGGTCTGGGTGTTCTATAACCATATCTAACCCCATCATATCTTGATAAATTGGATGAAGCTTCTGCCGTGGTTAGTACATAATATGCAGGTACTACATAATCTAAGTAGTTGAAATCAATCGGCGTCACTTTATGTCCCTTTTCTTTTAGTTCAGCAATCATCTGTTCGATTGCATTTTTGATTTCTGGGTCTAAAGAGGGGTGTGTGAGGCTTTGCGGGAAGTAGGCAATGTTGAATTTTTTGTCTGTTTGAAGCAAATCAGGGTAATTGGGAACAACGGAATCAGAGCAGGTGCTGTCGTATTCATCGACGCCTGACATCACCCTCAGCAATATGGCTACATCTTCTGTGTTTTTAGAAAAGATCCCTATTTGATCAAAGGAAGAAGCATAGGCAAGGAGTCCGAATCTAGAAATTCTTCCATAACCTGGTTTCATGCCTATGATGCCACAAAAATCGGCTGGTTGTCTAACCGACCCTCCAGTATCAGAACCTAGGCTTACCATGCAAAGATCTGCTAGTACGGCTACTGCAGAGCCCCCTGAAGATCCTCCAGGCACTCGGTCTTCGTCAAGTGCATTGAGTACTTTACCGTATACCGAATTTTCATTGGACGAACCCATCGCAAATTCGTCACAGTTAAGGTTTCCAATGATGATTGCATCTTCATCTAATAAGCGTTGAACGGCCGTGGCAGAATAAATGGCTTTATGGTTTTTTAAAATTGCAGAGCCAGCGGTTACGAGATGATCTTTGTAACAAAGAACATCTTTAATGCCAATTACAACACCATATAAACTACCCCAAGTAGATGAGTCATGCTTTTTTAAATCTAGGGAAGATGCGGTTTTTAACGCTTCTTCTGAATAAATTTCAACAAAGGCATTTAAGTGAATGCACTTCGATATCTTGTCCAAATACGTATGAACAAGATCAGTACAATTCAATTCCCCGCTAAGTAATCTTTCACGGAGATCTGATATGGATCTATGTGTGTACAAAATAAATAAGTGCTCGCCTTGAAGGTGAAGTAAAAAATTAGGCGAATGCTTCTTTAGTTAACTTGTTGCTTGTCTTTCTCTTGTATTCCTTCTTCTATTTCCTTTTTTACGTTGGATTTTGCATCATTGAATTCACGGATACCTTTTCCTATTCCACGCATGAATTCAGGAATTTTACGGCCTCCAAACATAATTAATACAGCGATTACAATAATAATCCACTCAGAACCCCCAGGCATGGCTAGTAAAAACGTGCTATTGGATAACATAAAATAATTTTTTGATATTACACAAATTTAGTGGTTTTTAACGTCAACGTTGTTAGAATTGCATAAAAAAATCCCGCCATAAGCGGGATTAACAAAATATATGAGGATAGAACTATCTAACTCTTTTTTCCTTGATTCTTGCTCTTTTACCACTTCTCTCTCTAAGGAAGTAAAGTTTAGCCCTGCGTACCTTACCTGTTTTGTGTAGGGTTACAGACTCAATATTAGGTGAGGCTACAGGGAAAGTTCTTTCAACACCTACACCATCAGACATTTTTCTCACAGTGAAAGTAGCCGTGCCACTCTGGCCTTGGCGTTTGATTACATCGCCCTTAAAGCTCTGTATTCTTTCCTTGTTTCCTTCAATGATCTTATAGTTTACAGTGATGTTGTCACCTGCTTTAAACTTCGGGAAGTTATTAGACGGAGTCATTTGCTCGTGTACGAATGCGATAGCTTGATTCATAACAAAAATTTGGAGTGCGAAGGTAATGGAAATTCAGAATTTAGCAAAATATTCGAACGATTAAATAGAAACTCGTTTTTTATTTGCTTTTTCTGGTTATTAATTTTATCTGGCAACATTTACAGTTCTTTTTTCACGAATCACCGTAACCTTGATTTGGCCCGGGTAAGTCATTTCAGTTTGTATATGTTGAGCCATCTCAAAACTTAGTTTTTCGCTGTCGCCGTCACTCACTTTGTCTGCTTCAACAATGACCCTCAGTTCTCTGCCCGCCTGAATTGCATAAGCTTTTTCTACACCAGGATAAGTTAGCGCCAAGTTTTCCAAATCTTTTATCCTTTGGATATACTGTTGCATAATTTCTCTTCTTGCTCCTGGTCTAGCTCCGCTAATGGCATCACAAGCTTGGATAATTGGAGAAATAACATACTGCATTTCTGTTTCATCATGGTGGGCTGCAATGGCATTCACAACTGCTGGATTCTCACCATACTTTTCTGCTAATTTTCCTCCCAACAACGCATGGCTCAATTCAGTTTCTTCATCAGGAACCTTGCCTATGTCATGCAAAAGTCCTGCTCTTTTGGCTAGTTTTGAGTTCATTCCCAATTCTGCTGCCATAATTCCACATAAGTTGGCTACCTCTCTGCTGTGCATCAAAAGGTTTTGTCCATATGATGAACGGAACCTCATTTTTCCAACAATTCTTACCAACTCTTTGTGTAAACCATGAATGCCCAATTCTATGATGGTTCTTTCGCCTATTTCCATCACCTGCTCTTCTAACTGCTTGCGTGTTTTTTCAACTACTTCTTCAATCCTTGCTGGGTGTATCCTGCCGTCTGATACCAAGCGCTGTAGCGCCAACCTGGCTATCTCCCTACGCAATGGATCAAATGATGATAGAACGATAGCTTCAGGTGTATCATCAACTACAAGATCTACACCAGTAGCTGCTTCAATCGCCCTGATGTTCCTTCCCTCACGTCCAATGATCTGCCCTTTTATTTCATCACTTTCCAATTGGAATACCGTTACAGTATTTTCAATGGTTTGCTCTGCAGCAGTTCGTTGAATTGACTGAATGATTATTTTCCTGGCTTCTTTGTTTGCCTTCAACCTAGCATCTTCTATAATTTCCTGTTGCAAGGAAAGTGCCCTGGTCTGAGCTTCTTGTTTAAGTCCTTCAATAAGCTGAGCCTTAGCGTCCTCCGCACTCAATCCAGCAATTTTTTCTAGCTTTCTAATGTGCTCCTCTTGATGCTTTTCTAGCTCAGTCCTTTTTTGATTTACAATTTCAATCTGCCTGTTTAAATGTTCTTTAATAGAATCATTTTCTTTGATCTGTTTTTCTAGAGATTCAGTCTTCTGGTTTAATGTTTGCTCTTTTTGCTTAATCCTGTTTTCCGCATCGCCTAGTTTTCTGTTTCTCTCTAAGGTTTCCCTGTCGTTGTCTGACTTAAGTTGTACAAATTTTTCCTTTGCTTCAAGTAGTTTTTCTTTCTTTAGATTTTCAGCTTTATTGGCTGCATCTGATAAAATTTGCTCTGCTTGTTTCTTTGCATCTGCTACCTTGGCAGCAGTGTCTTTGGCGAAAATAATTTTACCCAGTCCGAGCCCAGCCAATGCGGCTAGAATCCCTGTGATGATGGGTATAATGAGTGATTCCATGAATAATTGTTTTTATCTGTTTCATAATCAATCCCTTCGAAAATGAATTCATACGGGGCAATAGTTGCAAAGTTAGCAAAAAGAAGCCAAAATTGTGTTGTTAATATTGATGAGCGTATCGACTTTCAATCAATCTTCAAGGTATTTGTCTATCTCATGCTCAATATTTGTCAGCTTATCTAAAATGACCTCAGTATTTATTTTATCTGATTTTTGATGATTTTCTGAAACAAACCACAACAATACCATGGCAATATAATCTTGCATATCCTTGCCAGCATAGAGTGATTTAAAGCTGTTTAACTGCTCATTGAGTTTTTTTGAGATGGTTCTTATCAGCTCCTCATTTTCCGCCTCAATTTTTATGCGGTAGGTTCTGTCTCCGATCACAACATTTATAGGTATAAAATTTTTCATAGTATAAAAATATTTCATATATTTATGCACAGCTTGTCCACTTTTATGTTAACAGCTGTGTTTTTGGGTGATTTAACAAAATACAATCAACTCTTATGCTTGCAAAATCTCGCTATTCTACATTTATAAACGATCTCATTATAGAGGTTAAGGAAGCTTTGATGCAGCCAATAAGCGTTGCTCTTCGCAATGAAGATGGCAAAATTTGTTGTAAAGCAGAAAAAAAAATTTGTGCTTTGAGCCAAACTTTTAAATGGGAAGGATTAAACGACCTTCCTTATGGTGTGTATATGCTTGAGTGCTCTCAAGGTGATGAAATGTTTTCCATGAGAATCGTGAAAAGGGTTTAATCCTGATCTCCTAACAAGGCAATACACCTGTCTATTTCTTTTATGTATTCACTGAGTCTTTTCTCCGTAGCTACTTTAGATGCCTCATCTTGAGTAGCATTTGATGCCATTCTTAAGTCAAGCTTCATTTCCAATTGCTCATTTTTCTGCTTTAACTCATTTATTAGCTCTTGCTTTACCTTTACTTCTTTTACAAGCAATTCATTCTCTTTTTGAATATGTTTAATTTTACCCAAAAGCTTACTAAGCTTTTGCTCTATCCTTTCAATTTGGTCAAGTTGTTCTAACATCGTTATTTTCTCAACTCAGCTTGTAAATTCGTTTCAAAATTGAGGGCAATCTTATGCATCCATTTATCTATTTCTTCATCAGTTAAGGTTTTGCTTTCGTCTTGAAACAGAAAATTCATGGCAATTGATTGCTTATCTATCCCCAATTTCTCACTTTCAAAGATGTCAAATAGCTTGTATGACTTCAAATTCTTCAAATGAAGTGATGTTAAAACCTTTTCTATTTCTTGGTATGTTATTTTCTTGTCTATCACAAATGATAAATCACGCAGAACTGCTGGGAATTTTCCAATTTCTTTGAACCTTAAATTTTCTTTGCTGCCTGCTGCTAGCCATCTATCCCAATTGATATCGGCGTAAATTACCGGTACTTTGATATCAAATTTTTTCAACGTTTGCTCTGAAGGTTTCCCAATTAAAATGAGGGTTTCCTCAGCCATCTTTCCTTCTATAAGGTATTCAAATCTGGGGTGATTGGTTTCTGTAAGTACTAAATTTTTTATCCCCGATTGATGCTGGATCGATTGAATAAGTCCTTTTACATAAAATAAATTGGCTGGCTCTGATTTTTTATTCCATGCCACTTCGGTTATATTCCCTGTGGTAAACAAAGCCAAATGAGTTTCTTCTGAAAACTTATTGTTTGACCTTGAATATGTTTTGCCAAATTCAAATAACTTAAGGTTCTCATTCCTGTGATTTAAATTTCTTGCCACAGTTTGCAAACCGGTTTCGAGCATTGATAACCTCAATGTATCTAATTCTGCACTCAAATTATTCAACATCTTCACCGCCCCTTGCATTTCTTCCTCCGTATAATTGGCGCTGTGTGTAATCGAATTATTCAACATTTCATTGAATCCTTGCCCTACCAACAGCCCGGATAATTTTTCCCTTAACTGATGATCTTTGTTCTCTCCAGAAACGGAAGGCGATATGCTGATCATCGTGGGTATTTCAATGTTGTCGAACCCATCAATCCTCATAATCTCTTCAACAAGGTCAGCGGCTATGGATACATCAGTCTTATGTGAAGGTGCCTGTACGGTAATACTTTCTTCGTTTTCATTTTTTATGATAAACCCTAAACCCGTCAATATTTGATTAACGGTAGTTTTTTCATATAATTTCCCACTCATCTTTTTTAAATAGCTATACAAAAATGTTACAACAGGTTGATCTTTTGGAGCTGGATACTGGTCTATCGGATCACTTTCTACTTTTCCTCCAGCATTTTCACAAATCAGGTTGGTTGCTTTTTTCAACACTTCTAAAGTTTGTCCAATATCCACGCTTTTTTCAAAATGCATCGCAGCATCTGTCCTTAAATGATGCCTAAATGAAGTTTTTCTGATTGTAACTGGGTTGAAAAAGGCACTTTCTAAAAAGATATTTTTAGTTGAATCACTCACCCCACTTTCTAACCCTCCAAAAACGCCACCTATGCACATTGGTTTGCTGTCATTGTCGCAAATCATCAAATCTTCTGCATCTAATTTTCTTTCTTTTTCGTCCAGACTTTTGAAGATTGTACCTGAAACAAGGTTCTTTATCCGCACTTTTCCGCCGCTGATTTTGTCTGCATCAAATGCATGAAGGGGCTGCCCAACATCATGTAAAATATAATTGGTGATGTCTACAATGTTGTTGATGGGTCTTTGTCCTATCGCCATGAGCCTTTCTTGCATCCATTTTGGGGATGATGCAATTGTAACATCTGATATAAAGATGCCAGTATAGCGTGGACAAGCATCTGTATTTTCTATGATAACTTCAATGGGGCAACTTGTTCCTGTTGCTATAAGTTCATTCTTTTGCTTGATGATGGGTGAAATCGACAATCCTTCATGGTGGTTGAGATATGCGCAGATATCTCTTGCAACACCGAGGTGACTCATCGCATCACTTCTGTTTGGTGTTAATCCAATTTCAATTACATTATCACTATAGGGGTTGAACAATTCACTAACTGGTTTTCCTATTTCAACAGATGAATCCAATATCCTGATTCCACTGTGGTCTGTTCCTAATCCAACTTCATCATCAGCACATATCATTCCATTGCTTTCTATCCCCCTAATTTTCATGGCTTTCATGGTGAGGGGTTCACCTGCTGACGGATAAATGGTTGTTCCAACAGGAGCAACAATTACTTTTTGTCCAACTGCAACATTTGGTGCTCCACAAACAATTTGTAAGGGAGTTTCTAGACCGATGTTGACTGTTGTTACAGATAGTTTGTCAGCATTGAGATGCTTTTCTACACTGATTACTTCTCCTGTAATTAGCCCTGATAAATTTCCTTTTATTTCCTGGTATTCTTCAAACCCTTCAACTTCTAACCCGATGGAATTTAGAATCTTCATCAGTTTCTCTGATTCAATATCTTGACTAAAATAGTCCATTAACCACTTATATGATATCGTCATGTGCTTTATCTTGAAGTTGCAAATATAATGAGTTTAATGTTTAGGGTTTAATGTTTGGAGAAGGATAAAGCTTTTGACAAGAAGATATCTCCTTTTCTTTTTTCCAAAAAAAGCACCGCTTTAATTTTCTCACAATTTTTGTTAACAACGCTTCATAATGGTTAATAATTTTGCGACCTTTGTGGATTGTGTGTGGATTTATGTGGACAACCTCGGTTTTTTGTGGATTTGCATGTTCACTTCTTGTTCCCAATTAATATTGTGTTTAAATAGGGGAGTATAGTCCACGCTCATTATATTCGTTGCATAGCGGAATTGTTCTGCTATAATTTTGATTGGTTAAATAACAAAGGGGGCATTAATGGATACTACTAATAGGTTTACGGATAGGCGAAATAAAAGAAAAACAAATACAGAATTTTCAGGGATGACCCTGGGTAAAGTTCCTCCACAATCTCGTGAATTAGAAGAAGCTGTCTTAGGTGCGCTAATGCTGGAAAAAGCTGCATTTGACCTTATTGCCAATATTCTAAAGCCTGAATGTTTTTATGTTGAATCCCACCAAGTAATTTTTCGGTCGATTCTTCAATTGAGCGCTGATAACAAGCCTGTCGATTTGCTCACTGTTGTTGAAGAGCTCAGAACGATGTCGGCCTTGGATGAAGTGGGTGGACCTTACTATATTTCCAAATTAACCAATGCGGTAGTTTCTGCCGCCAATATAGAAGCACACTCGCGCATCATCCTTGAGAAGTTCATTCAGCGTGAATTGATTCGCATCAGCTCCGAAGTGATCAACGAAGCTTATGATGACGCTACAGATGTCTTCGATTTATTGGACCATGCGGAGTCAAAATTGTTTGAGATAACGAATGGTCACCTTAAAAAGGAATTTGATACGTTGAGCAAAGTTGTGATGAGTACGGTTACTAGAATCGACGAAATGCGAGCTCGAAAAGAAGAGCTTACAGGTGTGCCATCTGGATTTCCTACGTTGGATAGAGTGACTTATGGTTGGCAGCCTTCGGATCTTATTATTCTTGCAGCCCGTCCTTCTGTGGGTAAAACTGCCTTTGCATTGAACCTTGCTCGAAACGCGGCCTTGCATCCTACAAAGCCAACAGCAGTTGCCTTTTTCAGCCTTGAAATGAGCTCTAGCCAGCTTGTTCAAAGGATTTTGTCTGCCGAAAGTGAAATTTGGCTGGAGAAAATTTCTAGAGGTAGAATGGAAGACCACGAGATGCAACAACTTTATAAGAAGGGAATTGAACCGCTTACAAAAGCAAATATTTTTATTGATGACTCAGCAGCGCTGAATATTTTTGAACTGAGGGCTAAATGCCGCAGGTTAAAAAACAAGCATAATGTTGGCATCATCCTCATTGACTACCTACAGTTGATGAGCGGTACGAGTGATAATAAAAATGGCAACAGGGAACAGGAGATTAGCACCATCTCCAGAAATTTAAAGCAGCTTGCCAAGGAATTGCAGATTCCTATCATCGCATTGAGTCAGTTGAGTCGTGACGTTGAAAAACGAAAAGACAGCAACAAAGTACCCCAGCTATCAGATCTTCGTGAATCTGGTGCCATCGAGCAAGATGCCGACATGGTGCTTTTCTTGTATAGGCCTGATTATTATGACATCACCACCAACGATATGGGTGAAGATACCAAGGGTGATGTTTATGTGAAGATTGCCAAGCACAGAAATGGTTCTCTTGAAAACATCAAATTAAAGGCCAAGCTTTATATCCAGAAATTTGTGGAAAGCGAAAACCTTGATAATCTCCCTGGTGGTGGTGGCGGACAACAAGGAGGTGGTTCATGGAAATCAGTTGGTCAAACCCAGACTGCAGAACTATATATTCAAAAAGGAAGCAGGATGAATGATGGCGATGATGAAGAAGCTCCCTTTTGATTAGTACCTCCAATTTTACGCAATGAACGAGATTCCTTATTTCTATTGTCCTGAGCTCAGTGCTGTCGTTGGCTTAGCCAAAATGGATGAAGAAATGCGGCGCCATGTTGTTACCGTTTTGCGAATGGAAGTCGGAGAGAAAATTATGTTGATGGATGGGGTAGGAGGTGTTGCTGAAGTTGATATCATCGAAGCTTCAAAAAAATCTCTTGTTGTTTCCATCAACAACAAGAATTCATATCCACCGCCTTCCCAAAAAATAGTCTTGGCAATTTCTACGTTAAAAAA
>CANLED010000054.1 GCA_947489175.1 Chitinophagaceae bacterium
ATGCAGCTTCTGATGTTTCTCAAACAATTGTTATAGCGAAGACCAATCAATCCATTGCATTCAATCCACTACCAGCAAAAAGAACTGGGGATGCTGATTTTACACCCGGCGCTACAACTACTTCGAGTTTAGCTATATCATATACAAGCTCTAACTTGTCTGTTGCAACAATTGTAAATGGAAATATTCGTGTTGTAGGTGCAGGTGTTACTTCAATTACAGCAACACAACCAGGAAATGTTAACTACAATGCAGCAGCAGCAGTAAGCCAAACTTTAACAGTTACAGCACCACTTGTTTATTCATATTTACCAATATCGACAGCAATTCTTAGCGGTACACTGAGCACAGGAACTTTTGGAAACTTGGAAACCAATAATGCCAGCTATTATGTTGTAAATTCTACAACAAATGGTACAAGAAGAACTGATTGGTATGGAAGCACAACAATCAGCCAAGTTCCATCTACAGTTTCAAAATTAACCATCAATTATGATGGAAAAAATTCAGTCAGTAGGACTCAAGTTCTTTATTTATACAATTGGGTTACAGCATTGTGGGTACGGATAGATTCAAGAAATGTAACTACAGCTGATGTACTGATAACAAATGTTCAGAATTCACCGATAAATTTTATATCTGCTACCGGCGAAATCAGGTTGAGGGTATTTAGTTCAGGAGGCACAAGAAATTACATTGCATCTGGAGATTTGATGAGCTTTAGCGTTGAAACAATCAGTGGTTTAAGAACAGTGGCTGCACCTACAATGATATTGAAGGAAAAACATCAACCTGAGTTTATTATTTATCCTAATCCAGCTTCTAAGAATATATTGATTCAGTATATGTTGAACAAAGAAGAAGTTGTTGAATTAACAGTTTTTAATTTGAGTGGTCAGTTGGTGAAAAAATTTATAAACAATCAAAAGCAACCTATCGGAGATTATAAAAAGACCTTTGATATATCTGATTTGAAAAATGGTTTTTATTTAGTTAAGCTTTCAACACCAAGTTATGCTAAGACATTGAAACTAGTTGTTTCAAAATAGTTTAGAATAAAAAAAAGTGTTGTTTATTAAATAATAAACCTAAGAAAACGCGCTCATTAAATATTTTATAGTCCAGAGTGGGAAAAGGTAAACAGCTGAATGAGATGAAGGGGCAAATATAGTTGAAGGGGTTGAAGGGGTTGAAGTGGTTTAAGTGGTTGAAGTAACTTCAACTTCCTCAACCCCTTCAACCCCTTCAACTATATTTGCCCCTTCAACTATTTTTTAACAATCACAGGTTTAGTCCTTGCAGCCGCAGGAGCACTTGCTTTGGGCTTCTGTGTAAATTTTCCCGCTGGTTTTGGTCCACCATAAGCGGGTCCTGCGCCAAGTTTTTCTGGAATGGCAACTTTTTCAACCTCTTTGCCAATCAACTTTTCAATTCGTTGAAACTTATATTGCTCTTCTTGGTTTACAAGCGTTATCGCAGTTCCTTTGGTTTCTGCCCTGGCTGTTCTACCAATACGGTGCACATAATCTTCTCCATCTGTTGGTACGTCATAGTTTACCACCAAATCAATTTGATCTATGTCAATTCCCCGGCTCAAAATATCGGTAGCTATTAAAATGGGCAATCGCTTTGAAGAAAAGGCTTGAAGCACTTCCTCTCGTTGATTTTGTTCAAGGTCTGAATGTATTTCTTTTGCATCATACCCTAACTTTTGTAACTGCAAGGTTAGTTGCTTCACCGTCTGTTTTTTTGAACAAAAGATCAATGTCGATTGATGTGCCTTGTTCGAAAGAATGTATTGAACCAAAGGAATTTTTTGGGGTTCATAAACCACGTAAGCCTCTTGTTTGATGCTTTCTGGTGGTTTCGACAAGGCTACGCTCACTTCAACGGGTGATTTTAAAATCGCCTTGGCCAATTGATTAATCCGTGGTGGCATGGTTGCCGAAAACATCAGTGTTTGTCGCTCTTTTGGCAAATAAGAAATGATCCGCATGATGTCTTCATTGAACCCCATGTCTAACATCCTGTCAGCCTCATCTAAAATCAGGTATCTAAGCTCCTTCATTTTTACATAACCCATGTTCAAATGAGAAATTAATTTACCTGGTGTTGCTACTACGATGTCAACTCCTTTTGACAATGCCTGTTTTTCACGCACAAAACTTTCTCCATCGCCACCGCCATAAATGGCAATTGAACTGATGGAACTAAAGTATGTTAGTCCGTCGAGGTGACTGCTGATTTGTATAGCAAGTTCTCTCGTTGGAACTACAATAAGTGCGTGTACTTCTGAGTCATTAAAATCGGCAGACATCAGCTTATGAAGTATGGGCAGCAGAAAGGCTGCAGTTTTTCCTGTCCCTGTTTGTGCAGAGGCAATGATGTCGTGGCCTTCTAAAATTACGGGTATTGCTTTTTGTTGAATGAGGGTAGGGCTTTTATAGCCGCTAGACGAAAGGCTGTCTTGAAGCGATTCGTGAAAATTAAATGATGAGAAATCCAAGCTGTTATATTTTTTTATATGTAATGCAAAGGTAGTTCTTTTCAAAAGGAACGCAATTATTGAATCAATGCTCTTTTATTGGTAATTTTGCTACTCAAATGGGTTTTACAGTGTTTTGGAAGCTTTAAAATATTTCTATGAAAAGGTTCGGTGTATTATATTCAACTTCAATTTTGTTTTTAACATTTGTATTTTCAACTGGCTGCAGCAATGCACAGTCAGATTCAAACATAGGCAATATTCCAGCAACCTTAAAACCTGAAAAGAAGACGGAGGTCATAGCTGTGATCGATTCTGCTTCTTACAAGGCTCGGATGATAAAAATGGCCAATGGCGACAGTTCCAAGAAATGGAAATTCAATAATACATACCCCAAAGTTGGTGCCATCTTACCTTTCAACCGAATTATCGCTTATTATGGTAATCTTTATTCTACCAGGATGGGGATACTAGGGGAGTTGCCCAAGCCTCAAATGTTTGCCAAACTTAAAAAGGAAATGACAGCTTGGCAGCAAGCAGATCCTGAAACGCCCGTTATTCCTGCCTTGCATTATATTGTAACAACTGCCCAAGCATCACCAGGAGATCGTGGATTGTATAGGTTGAGGATGCCATTTTCTGAGATTGACAAAATCATGGCTATGGCAAAAGAAATTGATGCCCTTGTCTTTCTGGATGTGCAAGTTGGATTAAGCAATTTAAGAGATGAAATTCCAGTACTCGAAAAATATCTTAAAAACCCTAAAGTCCATCTTGGAATCGATCCAGAATTTTCAATGAAAGGTGGCCAAAAACCAGGTTCGGTAATTGGCAGTTTTGATGCAGCTGATGTGAATTATGTAGCAAACTACTTGACTAATTTAGTGAATAAATACAACCTTCCACCAAAAATTTTGGTTCTTCATCGCTTCACACAGTCTATGCTAAAAAATACGGCAATGATAGAAAAACGCCCTGAAGTTCAGTTTGTGGTAGACATGGATGGTTGGGGTTCTCCTTCCAGAAAAATAGATACTTATAAACATTTTGTATATGCAGAGCCTATTCAATTTACAGGGTTCAAATTATTTTACAAGAATGATTTAAAGCACGCTCCTAATAGGTTACTAACAACAAAAGAGCTACTTGCCCTTAAACCTGTACCAATGTATATTCAATATCAATAAAAAGCAAAGAGGTCCAGAAACTATCCAGACCTCTTAGTAGTTGGTTTTGGTTATTGTCAAAACGAGTTTGTTTTGAAACTTCTTAATTGAAATTGTTTGATTTAATTTGAACTTTAAATTTAATTAATTTTTTTTATTCATCAATTTTTTCTTCATGAATTTTCAGGAGTTAATCAGTTTTTATGGACTTCTTCCACATCCTGAAGGAGGTTTTTACAAAAGGACTTATGCTGCTGATAAAGTTATTTCCAAAGATTGTTTGGGTGATGAATTTGATGGAGAAAGATTAATATCAACTGCGATATATTATTTACTCACACCTGGAACATTTTCTGCTTTTCATAGAATAAAAAGCGATGAACTGTGGCATTTTTACCAAGGTACGTCACTTCATATTCATGTAATTCATCTAAGAGGAAATTACGAAATTTTAAAACTTGGTGATAATCTGTTAAATGGAGAATCCTTTCAGCATTTAGTAAAAGCAGGTTCTTGGTTTGCTTCTGTTCCATCAAACCCTGATGGATACTCATTTGTAGGCTGCACGGTTTCACCAGGATTTGATTTCAATGATTTTGAACTTGCAGATCGAGAAATGCTATCAAGTGCTTTTCCCCAACATGAATTGATTATAAAAAAATTTACGCGTTGATTCCGCTATATTATGCATTGTTGCAGATGAAGTATAGCGGTAGTTTTTGGGTTCATTTATTTAGATCCTTGCATCCTTAATTAATGGTGGCTTCGGCAGGCTCAGCCACCATTAAAATAGGGATGCTCTGCCACCACCTAAAAACTAAGCCGACAATCTGCTTATAACAAAAAATCCAATTACCACAATTCCAATCAATAGGATGATTGCCAGCATAATCCATCCTGGAAATAATATGGTTTTATCAGTATATCTTTTTCTTTTGCGGAGGTTGTTGCGGATATATTTGCTGAGGTTTTGTTGAACTGCATTCAGATCTTTCTTGTTTATTTGTTGCAATCCTTCCAATGCATCCGCTTCAAAAGAATCCTCCATCATGGATTCTTCCAACTTATATCTTTCTTCTTCAGATAAATTATTGTTGAGATAATCCTCCATTAAAGGAAGATTTTTATCGACATTGTTATTGTTGGTATGCTTATGGTTAATTTTCATTTTTGTGCATTTTTGTTTCCAACATCAATCTTAGGTTTCTCTTCCCGTTTTGAATATTACTCTTTATTTGTTGAAAATTAAGTCCCGTTTTATTTTCAATTTCACGATAAGATAATTTATGCAGGTAAAATAAATTGATGCAATTAGATTGATCTTTATTTAGGTTCTGTAAAGATTCTTGTAAAATTTCAAGCTTATCTTGTAATAAGTACTCACGTAATTTTAATCCTGAATCATCTTCTGCTGTTAATTCTAGGTCATCAATTTCTTGAGCTGAATACTGCATTTTATTGGATGAATTTCTTAATTGCATCAAACATTGGTTCTTTGCAACACTGTATAACCAACTTTTAAAATAAGGGATTTCGTATTTTACAACTTCTTTGATGACCTTCTCAAACACTTGTTGGGTGGCATCTTGAGCTAAAGTTTGATCTTTCAAATATTTTATGCATACACCAAAAACCAAAAGACTGTATCTCTCAAGCATTTCACCTAAATATTGGTTTTGTGTTGTTTGTTTAAACAGCGTCAATAATTCTGTATCAGTATGTTGTGAAATTTTTTTTGACACTTTTCAGCATTTATCTATTCGTTAGATGCAGACAATAAAAGAATCCATAATTATTTCTTGCCAGTAAACAGAAGTTTCAATGCCAACAAAATCATCACAACAGCAAAAACTTTTTTAACGGTTTCTTGTGGAAGGCTTAACGAAAATTTACTGCCAACATAACTACCTATCAAAAAACCAACGGCCAATAAACCTGCATATTTAAAATCAACATAGCCCTTCTTGTAATAATTTATCACTCCAAATATTCCAACAGGAAATAAGATCATTGCCAATGAAATTCCCTGTGCTTTGTGCTGACTCAACCCCAATATCAATACCAACGCAGGAACAATTAACACACCTCCTCCAATACCTACCATTCCACCCAAAAATCCCGCTGCCATTCCAATTAAAATTAAAATAAGAAGTGTCTGCATTGTAATTTTTTTATTCTCCATGTTTATGTAAACTTTTCAGTGTACCTACTTATAGCCTCATTGATAATTTGATACGCTTTTTCCTTTCCTTGAAACTCATCAACAATCACCGTTTTCTTTTCAAGTTTTTTATATTCCTCAAAGAAGTTTCTCAATTCTGCAAAAAAATGCAAGGGTAAATCTTCCAATTTGTTGATGTAGTTTACACTTGGGTCGTTGTTGGCTACTGCAATGATTTTATCATCTGCATCGCCTGAATCTATCATTTGCATTACACCAATTACTTTTGAATCTACAAGGCAAACGGCCTGTACTGAAATACTAGACAACACTAAAATGTCTAATGGATCTTTATCTTCCCCTAAAGTCTTTGGTATGAATCCATAATTAACAGGGTAGTGGAATGATGAATAAATAACTCGGTCTAACTTTAACAACCCAGTTGTTTTATCAATTTCGTATTTTGCCCTTGATCCTTTTGGTATTTCAATAATTGCATTAACAATCCTAGGCGCATCAGCACCATATTCCGTTCCATGCCAAGGATGTAAGGTGTATGTATTCATAAATTTATTTGATGATAATGCTTCCTAAGAATGTTGCTAAGATGCCCAATAAAACCGACAATATAATATAAAATAAGGCAGTTAATTGATTTCCCGATTTTATCAAATATAAATTTTCTGCTGCAAATGCAGAAAATGTGGTAAATCCTCCACAAAAACCAGTAGTTAACAAAAGCTTTATATCCGCGTTTTCTGTCGTATTTTTTGTATAATAACCAAGGACCAAACCAATAATAAAACAACCAACAATGTTTATCAAACATGTTCCCAATGGGTATTTTAGCATATTTTTTTGTCTGATAAATTCAGCCACTACATACCTTGAAGCTCCTCCAATACCGCTGCCTACTAAAACAAGAAGTATGTTTTTAATGGACATCATTGGTTGGAATATTTCCTGAAAAAGTGAAACTAAAATCAACCAACCATTTTTTGTTTTTTTGGACAATCTTCAGTTCCGTTGGTTTCATCGAATATGAGTTTGAAAAATTTACAATACTTACACTGTCACTTAAATTTTCAACTTTGTTGATGATGATAGAAGATGATTTTAGTTGAAGCTTTTCTTTTTTAGGCTGATTGTTCATGTATTGCTTATACCTTTCAAATAAATCTTTGTCTTCTTGGTTGTCTTCAATGTACAAAACTGCTTTTTCGTAATTTCCATCCAAAACAGCTCGAACAAATTCACGTGCTGCGTCTATTGGATCTTCCGCTTCTTTGAAACCCTCTGGCTGATTGCACGAAAAGAAACCCATCAATAAAATCAAAAATATAAAATGATATTTCATGCTAATTTTTTATGTTATCCTCTCTTTCTTTATCCTTATCATAAGCCCTTATAATAGCTTTCACCAATCGATGTCTCACAACATCTTCCTCATCAAGCTCAATATGCGCTATGCCATCTATGTTCTTCAAAATTCTTGCTGCCTTGTCTAACCCACTTTTCTGGTTTTTGGGTAGGTCAATCTGACTTAAATCTCCAGTTATGATAGCTTTTGCATTCGAGCCTATACGTGTTAAAAACATCTTAATTTGTAAGTCTGTTGTGTTCTGAGCCTCATCTAAGATGATGTAAGCATGATCAAGGGTGCGTCCTCTCATATATGCCAAGGGAGCTATTTCAATGACCCTTGTGCTCATGTAATAGCCAAGCTTATCAGCAGGAATCATGTCATCCAGTGCATCATAAAGTGGCCTTAAATACGGATCAATTTTTTCTTTTAGGTCTCCCGGCAAAAATCCCAAACTCTCTCCAGCCTCTACGGCGGGCCTGGTTAGGATGATTTTTTTTACCATCTTATTTTTTAATGCCCTTACTGCGAGAGCAACTGCAGTATATGTTTTACCAGTACCGGCGGGACCAATGGCAAAAATGATGTCATTTTTTTCAGCCATGCTAACCATCAATTTTTGGTTTTGAGTTCTTGCGCGAACAGATTTTCCATTTGGACCATAAACCAACACATCCTGTGGATTTTTTTCAACAAACATGTCTTTGCTTTCTGTATCTTCTCCACCCAAAATTTGTTCAAAATAATTGTGGCTAACATTGCCATTTCTTTCTAGGTATTGTATGAGCACGTCTATTTTCTCTTTGGCAACGGCAATTTGGTCTTCTGCACCAGTGATTTTAATTTGTGTCCCCCTGCTTAAAATCTTCAACAATGGAAAACTTTTTTTCAAAAGATCTAATTTTCCATTATTTACCCCAAAAAATTCCATTGGATTTACCGATTCAAGATTGATGATTGCTTCAGTCAATGTTTCTTGTTTTATTTTTAATTTGTTGTTGCTTATCAAATTTAACCCTTTGAAATGATTAAAGTTCATTTTAAGGAAAACATAATGAAATCATCATCTGTTCTCATTTACAAGTAATGTTTAGAGGATATTTTTTAAAGAGCTTATGGTTTTTAGTGGGTCTTTTGCATTGAAAACAGTACTGCCTGCAACGAGTATATCAGCCCCCGCCTTGGTGATTTCAGCAGCATTTTCAAGGGTTACGCCTCCATCTATTTCTATCAAGGTATTGTAGCCTTTTTTGATGATAATTTCTTTGAGGCGCTCAATCTTAGATAACATAGAGGGAATGAATGATTGTCCACCGAACCCCGGATTCACCGTCATCATACATACAAGATCTGCGTTTTCCAATACTTCCTCTATAGCACTGATGGGAGTATGTGGATTGAGCGCTATGCCTGCTTTCATGCCAAGAGAGGTTATTTGTTGAAGGTTTCTATGTAGGTGTGGACAAGCTTCTACATGCACTGTTAGGATGTTGGCACCAATTTCTTGAAAGGTTGCAGCATATTTACCAGGTTCTTCAATCATCAAGTGTACATCCAATACCTTAGTTGTGGCCTTACGTATTGCTGAAATCACCGGCATGCCATAACTGATGTTTGGAACAAATCGCCCATCCATTACATCCAAATGAAACCAATCTGCTTCAGATTTATTTAGCATTTCGCACGCTTCTTTTAAATGTAAAAAATTTGCAGCTAGTAGGGAAGGGGCAACAATTGGCATAGTAAGTTATTTCTTTTTTTTATTGAGTGATGATAACGCTGTTTTTGCACTTTCAAAATCTGGTACTAAATCCAGTGTTTGCTGATAAAAATATTTGGCGTCTTCAATATTTCCTAATTTTTCATAACTTTTGGCCATCCAAAAATACGCATCGGACTGAGATCGATCTATGGCTACAACTTTACTGAGTATCTTCAAGGATTCATCATATTTATTGATTTCATAAAGCACTATTGCTTTTTCAATATATGGATCCAAAAAGGTATAATTGCTGATAATTGCTTCATCAAATGCTTGCATGGCAATAAGGGGCTTCCCAATATTTACAAAATAAAGTCCTTTTATATAATGTCCTTGAGCTTTTAATTGTTCTTTATTTATCCCTTTTTGTTTGATTAAAACTTTGGCAAAATCTAAGGCTTTATCACTTTTTACAGCAGCAAATAAAAACCCAAGTTGATAGGTGGCATCTGGTTGAGATGAATCCTTACCCAACGATTCCTGAAATATTGCAATGGCTTTAGATGTATCAAGGTTTTTTAAATAAGCTATGCCTAAGTTGTTCAATAAACGGGTATCTGAGGGGTTGTTGTCAATTTCAGTTTCTAATAACTTAATTGCATTTTTAGTATTTCCCACATCCAATTGTAGATTTAATTGTTCTTTTTTTAGGCTGCTTGAGTCGAGGTGTTCTTCAGTTTTTGTTGAATTTAACTCTTTTGAGGCCTGGCTATTGCAGCACATAAGTGCGAAAAGAGGAAGAATAAAAAAGTAAAAATGACCAGATTGAATCAACCGCATCTTCAAAATTAAGGATAAGCCTCTAATTTAATTAAAATTAGATGATAATTACATCTTAATAAGTGCATAGCTTTGCATACTTATACTAAATTATGAAGCAACTTATCTCTATTAAATGCTATTTTCTGTCATTATTTTTCCTCGGATTTCATACTGTCAACGCTCAAAACGAAGTTGTAGCGGATACACTTCATTACAAAGAGGAATCTCATTTTAAAAATATTCGTCAGCTTACTTTTGGTG
>CANLED010000055.1 GCA_947489175.1 Chitinophagaceae bacterium
ACCAAATGTGGGTGTTATCACCGTGCCAGATGAGCGTTTGGTTCAATTGGAAAAATTGGTTAATCCACAAAAAGTGGTTCCAACCACCGTTGAAATAGTTGACATAGCTGGTTTGGTAAAAGGAGCCAGCAAAGGTGAAGGGTTGGGAAACCAATTTTTGGGAAACATCAGAAGTACTGATGCCATCATTCATGTGCTTCGCTGTTTTGTGGATGACAATGTAATTCACGTTGATGGGGATGTAAATCCAGTCCGTGATAAAGAAGTAATTGATACTGAGTTGCAGTTGAAAGACCTTGAAAGTGTAGATAAGAAATTATCTAAAACTGAAAAAAATGCAAAATCCGGAGATAGGGAAATATTAAGGTGTATAGAAATATTAAAAGCCTTAAAAGCATACTTAGAGCAGGGAAAAAATGCAAGGGGTTTTGAAATAAGTAAAGAAGACCTAGATGCCCACGTGGCGGACTTGTGCTTGCTTACGATCAAGCCAGTTATATATGTTTGCAATGTTGATCAGGAAAGTGTGGTAACAGGTAATGCATTAACAGAAAAAGTGAAGAAAGCCATAAAGGAAGAGCAAGCAGAAATCATCTATGTGAGTGCTGAAATTGAGAGCGAAATATCCGTGATGGAAAGTTATGATGATAGGAAAATGTTTTTAGATGATTTAGGGTTAACAGAAAGTGGGGTTGTAAGGCTGATTAAATCAACATACAAAATATTGAATTTAGCAACCTACTTTACTGCAGGTGTTCAGGAAGTAAGGGCTTGGACAATTACCAAGGGGATGTTAGCGCCACAAGCAGCTGGTGTTATTCATACAGACTTTGAAAAAGGCTTTATCAGGGCTGAGGTAATAGCTTATAAAGACTTTGTAGAATTGAAGTCTGAAGCGGCTTGTAAAGAAGCAGGCAAGATGGCTGTGCAGGGAAAAGATTATCTGGTGCAAGATGGTGACATCATGCATTTCAGGTTTAATGTTTAATTTTAAAGTATCTACATAAAAAAAGACCGGCAATAACCGGTCTTTTTTTATGCTATTAATTTATCAAAATCTATAAAGGAAGCAACACTTGGTCAATGATATGATATACACCATTGAATGAATGTTTATCCTTTGTAGTAATTTTAGAATAAACTGCGTTTTTTGCTCCTTTAGCACCTTGAGCTGCATCCAAAGTTAACAATGGAGCAGTTGGCAATGATGCAGAAAGCAAAGTAGGAACACCTGTAGCTGCAGTAGGAAGGTTTGTTGAAAAAGCCCTGCTCCCCAAAACATGATATGCAACAATTCCTTGAAGCGTTGTTTTTGGAAGTAGTGCAAATAAACCAGTAGAAATTGGTGTACGAGGAGGAAAAAGGGCAGTTAGCAAGTTTTTAAATGCTTGGTCATTAGGAGCCATTACAGTGAAACTTGCAAAAGGTATAGCCAAATAATCTTGGAACCTTGAACCCGCAGCAACGCCAGCATCAGCTGCATTGATAGCAGCAACCAAATAGGTTAGGTTTACATCAGCGTTTATGGCTTGCCACAATGTTGTAGAAGGAGGTGCTACAACAGCAGCAACTGCATGTATAACTCCATTTGCTACACTGATATCAGCAGCAGTAACAGGGATATTGTTTACCCAAACACTAGAACCTCTTTTTGAAGGAAATGTGTTGAAGCGAACAAGTGGGTTTGTATTGGGAGCAGGAAAAATGAATGCTGTAGGCATTTGTACATTCGGAAATGTAGTTGGAATTACAGATGAAGTTAATTTTTGACCTGGTATGATATGATATTGCACGATACTTGCTACTGAAGCGGCTGGCAATGCAGTAATTGCTGCCATAGGAATACCAGATGCAATAAACGCTGCGTCATTTGGTGCAAAAACGGTGAACACATTTGTTCTGCTAGATACTGCATCCATCAAGCCTGCTTTTGTAACAGCAGCTTTTAAAATAGAGAAGGAAGCGTCTGTATTTAAAACATCGGCAATTGTTGTACCCAACTGCGGATCAACCCAAATTGGCTTAGCTGCTGGCAGTTCTTTGTTACACGATGATACTACAGTCATTAATAACAATGAAAGTGGCAAAACCATGTTTAACTTATTGAAAATCTTTTTCATAATAGAAAGTTTAAATTCTTTTTAGATGCTTATGCAATTAAAAAATATTGTAGCCAAATGACACATAATATAATCCACCAACTGAAGGATTAGCAATTGCAGTGATATAATATTGATTGAACAAATTAGTGGCTCCCAGCCTTAGCATAGAACGGATTGCAGGTAATCTGTAGCTGATTTGCGCATCCATGGTTTGGTAAGCAGGAACGGTACCGTTTCCTAAATCACTTTGGTAATCAAACTCAGACTGAATGCGGTAAACAATATTAAATCCAACCAACTTTTTAGCACCCAAACCATTGTTACCAAAAGTAGCATTTGACCTGTATTTAGGAGTATTGAAAAATGTAATGTATCCGTTAGGAACATCACCCAATTGATCAGAAGAAACGTTTGTACTAACAAAAAATCCTTTTTTGAATTTATATTCTAAACCCAAACCCCATCCTTGGGTTTTTACCTGTGTTGGTGAGTTAACAGGCACTGAAAGTATTCTACGTTTAGACGCAACAAGAATATCTGCTGGTGAAGGAGTAGCTGTAATTGACTGAGCTACATTGATACGTGTTATGAAATTCTGATATGTTCCAGTATACACATAAGCATCAATCAACAACTTTGATTTGGCAACAAGTCCTCTGTAACCAACTTCATAAGAAGTTACAGACTCAGGTTTGAATTCGTTATAATTTTGGATAACCAATTTACCTTGTGAAAGTGCAGTGACACTGTATGTAGGATTGCCACTGAAGTTATAATACTTCTGCATTTGTGGAATACCACCAATTAAGATAGCACCGCCTGCAGCCAAGTTAATCCACTGTTGTTGGGTTGATGGGAATCTATATGCAGTTTGATACGATACACGTAAGTGATTATCTTTTACAACTTTAATCAAGGCCGTAGCTCTTGGTGTAAAGCGTCCTTTGAAGTTTGAATTTTTATCAAACCGACCAGAAACAGTAAATTTCAAATAATCGTTTAGGAAAGATTTAGATGCTTGTAAATAAGCACCAAACTCATCAATTGGAATTTTATTGGTTGAATCTGCAAACAAAGTACCCTCAGAGTTCAACAAAAATCTTCTGTAGTTTCCTCCTACAAGCAATTCAACTGCGTCATCTATTAAGTGACTCAGGTTATATTGACCTTCAAGTGCATACAAATTGGTTCTATCAACTAAAAGTCCACCACCTTTTGAAATTGGCACTTTTCTTATTTTATCATACAAGGTATTGAATTGAGCACTTCCTGCAGCTGGTCTTCCGATATCAGCAATAGATCTTGCATTGTTATGAGCTGTATTTGAAGTTTGTCCAGACAACAACCCATTTAAATACGCCTGGCCATATTCAGTGTACCACTGTGGAGAGCTTTTCCAAGCTTCGTTAAATAACCTAGTTGTAATGGTAGAATTGTAAGATTGTCCAGCATTTTCTTGGGTAGTATATGCACGTAACATCCAATTTTTGTGCTTAAGTTCAACTTTGTACTGTCCCATTTTCAAATCCAACAAAGAATAACGCTCGCTTCCGGTATAAACAGTATTTCCAGATCCCCAAAAGCCACCAACAATTGCTTCAATTGAATTGGTAAGCTTATAATTCAATGAACCACCTACTCTGAAGTTCACTGTATTTGGATTGATAACCTCTTTTTCTGTGTACCCAGTTCTAGAAACAGGATTAGGAGTTGCTGTTAATCCAGAAATATAATTAGCTAAAAATGGTGCTTGCCCAGCAATTCCATTTAAAACAAGGTTTAAATCGATGTTGGTTTCATCTCCATAACTGTTTAAACCATCATAATTAGGATCAGTTAGACGGGTTCCGTTAACGATATTTCCAGGTACTGCTCCTGACCTCAACACATTACGTTGATCGTTGGCAAGCCAGTCTTTAGCTTGGATTAAGCTAGCGGTAAGTTTGAAAGCAAATCTATCAGATACTTTCTTGGCATAACGCATATCCCAATTGTAATATGGGGAAGCTGTTCTGTTTTTGCCATCAACGTTCATAATACCTGTTTTTGCTTGAAACGACAAACCTTGGTACTTAAAAGGATCTTTGCTATTGATGAGCAACGTTCCGTTCATACCGCCTGGACCATATAAAGCAGAGGATGCACCTTGTAGCAACTCCATGTTATCAACATCCAATTCACTTAAACCAATGATGCTACCAGTAGCGAAGTTCAAACCAGGAGCTTGGTTATCCATACCATCAATAATTTGAGTAAAACGGGTATTACCGCTTCCTCCAAAACCACGCGTGGTAGCTGTTTTGAATGTTAAACTTGAAGCAACAACGTCAATTCCCTTAAGGTTGTTAATCATGTCGTAATAGTCTGTTGCTGGTGCGTTCCTTATAGCAGTTGAATTTAAACGCTCGATAGAAACTGGAGATTCTAGAATTCTTGTAGGCGTTTTAGTAGCAGATATTACAACTTCTTCACCCAGGGTGCTTCTTATTTGAAGAGACACTTCAGGAACTGTTCCTGCATTAGCAACTGTAATTTCCTTAAAATCAAATCCAGTAGATGTGAATAATAAAGTAATAGGAAATTTGGTTGATGCAGGTAAATTAAGTTTAAAATTACCTTTAGGATCAGTAAACGTTCCTAAAGAAGATCCTTTCAGCGTTACAGATACAGATGATAACGACTCATTGTCGTTAGCACTTTTAATATGGCCAGAAACTGTTACACCCTGGGCCAAAACAAAAGCTGGTAGCATTAAACAAAATAATGTTACACAGTAAATAATTCTTTTCATAAGCAATTCTTTTTGGTCAAATTTTCAACAAATTATGCAATGTTAGAAACATAAAAAAATTTAAGAATTAAAAAAGTCATTGGTATCTCAATTTTAAAAAATTGGAAGTATCAATAAGCAGGGTTATTTTAGCAAAATGAATCAGTTTAATTTTCCGAATCAAACATCATTTTACGCCGGTAAAGTGAGGGATGTGTATACCATTGAAGAGAAATATCTTGTAATGGTAGCAAGTGATAGAATTTCTGCTTTCGATGTAATTTTGCCACGATTAATTCCATTTAAAGGACAGGTATTGAATCAGATTGCGGCATATATGCTGTCTAAAACAACAGACATTTGTGAAAATTGGCTAATTGATGCGCCTGCGCCGAACGTTTCATTTGGACACAAATGCGAACCATTTAAAATCGAAATGGTGATAAGAGGAAATTTAGTGGGACATGCTTGGAGGACATATAATAGTGGTAATAATATCTTGTGTGGACAAACGATGCCTGATGGGTTAAAGGAGAATGATTTTTTCCCAACACCATTGATAACACCTTCAACAAAAGCGTCTGCGGGCCATGACGAAGATATCAGTGAGGAAGAAATTTTAAAGCAAGGATTGGCAACTGCTTCAGAATGGGAAACGCTTAAGGAAATAACTTTTAAGCTTTTTGAAAGAGGAAGAGCATTAGCAAACAAACAAGGGTTGATTTTAGCAGATACTAAATATGAGTTCGGAAAATTGGGAGACAGAATTGTATTGATGGATGAAATCCATACACCAGATTCATCAAGATACTTTTATCAAGAGGGTTTTGAGGAAAGACAAATCCGTGGAGAAAGACAACTTCAGTTGAGTAAAGAGTTTGTGAGAGAATGGTTGATTCAAAATGATTTTATGGGAAAAGAAGGGCAAGTTGTGCCTGAAATGACAGAGGATTGGATCAACACAATTTCCGCTAGGTATATTGAATTATATGAGAAAATTATTGGAGAAGACTTTGTTCCAACAACTTTAAGTGAACAGGAAACGGAGAAAAGGATATTGGCAACTATTAAAAAAACGAAAGACTCTTAAAGCTAATTGCAAAAAAGAAAAGAGATTTTGAGTTAAAAATAAATATTGAAAACGGTATGATAGTTGTTAGATTATTTCTGGGTAGATATGTTTTTGATTAAGACACGCGACTTATTAAAAACATTTCTTCCCTTGTCGATGCCTTTTCGTTGTAATTTCTGTTTTTCTTCATCCAATTGAATAATCTCTTTACAAGTATTGCTGCAAGTGCCTAAATACTCATTCTTACAAGCTTCACATTGAATAAACAACAAGTGACAACCACTGTTAGCACAATTCACATGGCTATCACATGGATTTCCACAAATGTGGCAATTGGCAATAATATCATCCGTAATTCTTTCACCCAATCTTTCATCAAACACAAAATTCTTCCCAATAAAATGATTTTCTAATTCATTTTCTTTTACTTGATTTATGTAATTGATGATGCCGCCTTCTAAATGAAAAACATTTTTAAATCCTTTGTGAAGCATCCATGCACTAGCCTTTTCACATCTAATCCCTCCTGTACAATACATGATGATGTTTCTATCCTGGTCTTCTTTGAACATTTCTTCAGCCATAGGCAATTGTTCCCTGAATGTATCACTTGGAATTTCAACCGCTGTTTTAAAGCGTCCTACTTCATATTCATAATGATTTCTCATGTCAATAACCAAGGTAGATGGGTCTTTTACCATTTCGTTGAATCCAGTTGCGTTTACATATTGTCCCTTGTTATGAACAGAAAAGTTGGGATCTTCAATTCCATCGGCAACAATTTTTTTTCTTACTTTAATATCAAGCACATAAAAGGAATTTTTATTTTCATCAACTGCCTTGTTTAAACGAAGGTTGTTTAATGCAGGTTCATTGTAAATAAAATCCCTGAGCAAATCAATATTTTCTACTGGACAATTTATCTGTGCATTGATACCTTCTTCAGCAATGTAAATTCTCCCTTTAACACCTATTGAATTTAAATACCTATACCAAAAATCCCTTAATTCTAGAGGGTTAGCAATTGGGAAATAATAATAAAACGAGAATGTAATACGGGCTATATTATCTTTTTGAGCAAGTTCTTTTAATTCTTTGCGAGAAACCCTGTTATGTAGTGAAGCCATAAAATTTTAATTCCTGTGAAAAATGGGAATCCCGGTTGCATGCCGGGCAAAATTCCATAAACATTATAAAGATATTAAAAGAAATTTAGATTAATTAGTAGTCTGTAAATAGTGAAGAAAACCCTCTAATGCCAATACGGATGCCCTGATTAAGTGGTTTGTTTTTCTCAAAACCACGAATATAATCAACACGAATAATTTTCAAAATATTATCCAATCCAACAAAACCTTCAATGTAATATTGATCTTTGTTGATAAATATGGTGTTTGTTCCTGTCAGAAGCCTTAGGTTTAATTTTCGTATGATTGGGATTTTATTTGTAAACAGACCATTGAGTTTATATTCTAAAAACATGGCATAGAACCTATCAGCATCATTTGAAAATTGATAAAAAGGTGCTACTTGAAAACTTTGTAAGTAGGGAGCGGCATTCCTGGTTTGATTGCCGGCAATGTGATGATAGTCAGGAAGTTCAAGTCTGGTTTTATCAAAAAAACCACCTGCTGTAATTCTGTATCTCAACTCCCCTCCTATTTTAAAATTTAACTCATCCAACATTGAAAATTTCCAACGATCATATTTTACATTACTCCCTAGTAATTTATTAAACCCTTTTTTATATTCAAAACTGAACAAAGGAGATTTCGAATTGAAATCAATTGTTCTGTCTGGCAACTCAATTAATTTTGAATTAGGCCTAAATCTAACTAATATTCCAGCTGAGAAAGCGTTATTCTTCTCCATTGGAGATGAAATTGCTTCAACAGGATAATTGGGAGTTAGGTATATTCTTTGGTTTTTATCACCCCAGAAATTCAATGTATCATTGTTTACTATTGGACTTCTTTGCTGGTATTCCAATGTTGGTGTTACGATTAAACCTGGCAATATTTCTTTTTTAAATGCAACCTTAAAAAAAGTTGCTTCATATATTTTTAAATAATTTCTGCCACCCAGTAAGGTAGAAAATGTATTCATAATCTGTGGGATAGGATTGGCATTATTAAACTGAAAAACTTTCTTTCCCAACGAAAAATCTAATTGACTTTCATTTCTAGATTTAAAATCATAATAACCTGAAACAAAAAAATTAACGTGCTTGTTGGTATTACCATACCTGAAAACAGGTGTTAGAGAAATCGAGTTACCTGTCAATAATTTTTTTTTGAATGTGCCAGAAGCCTGTGCCACCCATCCTTCTACCGTATTGAAGCTAATAGATTTTAAAAGAGGATCGTATTCAAATGATTTTCGTTTACGCCGATTTATAAATGTTTGTCCATTTAAAATCAGTCCCAAAGGATTGATTTTATTTTGTATTTTATCCAAAGAATCCAAATAGTTAGGGTCTTCTTTTCTTTTCTCCAATGAATCCTTTTTTCGATAATCACTAAGCTCATTTGGCAATAAGGGTAATGGCCTTATAGAATCCCAATACGCAAGACTTCTTTTATTTGAATTTGCATCAAACTTTAAAATTATTCTTCCAAAGTCACGCGTCTTTTCTTTTTCGTTGATTTTATAATTAGAAAATAATGATATGAAATAACCTGAAGCGTCAAAACCAAAGAACTTTACTTCCGGATAAATTGTTTGTGTTGCTAACAACCAAATATCTTTTTCATACCTAGTATATAGTTGCTCAATGGTGATTTTATCTGCGAACTCCAATTGAGATTCTTTATTTATAGATAAATTAAGAGAATGGATTGTCCATTCATCTTCCACTATTTGTATAAATCCAGCAAAAAGAGGCTCCCATTTTCTTTTTGGAGTTACTTCTATTTTGCTAATTTGTTTGCCATTTTCAAAGAATACACCTTTATACTTGTAGTTGTAAAATTTAAGGGCCCCATCTGAAATGGGAGAAATAAATCCACGTGGATTTAGTGCCTTTGAAATATTGATGTTATTATCGTAAAATGAGATTATTTGTGGATTGCTGAATCCCAAACCATTTGATTGTCCACTTACTTTTGTAGATTTTACATTGATCCTGAGGTCATCTGGACTTGTGTAATACAAATCTGCTAATGTTTCAGAAAGAAATATTGTTTTTTGTTTACTTGTATCTCCATCTTCAAAATCCACATTTTGACCAAAGAAGGTTTTGGGGAAATCTTTTAACTTAATCAAGCCTTTTATGTAGGATTCGCATTGCAGTTTTTCGATAATATCTTTATGGTATTTTCTATTTTTTATAGCCTGTCGAATAATTTCATATGCTGGATCTTCATCACCTTTCCTAACAATGATTTCATCTAAAGTGATTTCCGATTGCATCAATGTGAAATTGAGCACTTGTTTTGGTTCAGTCAACTCAATATCTTTTGAAATCGACTTAAAACCAACATGTTGACAGGTAACTAAATATTTACCAGCAGGTAATTCAAGCAAAAAATCACCTGCTGAATTTGAAATAGTTGCATATTTTGTGCCTGAGATGATAATTGAACAAAACGGAACGGGTTTACCGTTTATATCAATTACTTTTCCAATCAACTGCAAGGCTGCTGCGTTTGACGTTATGCAATAAAAAAGAATTAGAAAACTTAGTTTGCGAAGTGCCATATAAGAAAATGTATTCGCAATTGTGCGTTAAGGTTTTTTAAACATCAAAATTAAAGACCGGCCTGTTAATGAAGAAATACCTGCAGTAATTCCTCCAATAAGGCCTGTAACCAAGACGAGTAATACAGGATTGTCTTGTTTCAGCACGAGTATGGATATTCTACGTGCAAGAATATGGTCATTTGATAAGCTGATGAAAAATGCCATAAATCCCCAAAACAAAAATATCGCTCTGAATG
>CANLED010000056.1 GCA_947489175.1 Chitinophagaceae bacterium
TTGTTGAATTCTTTAGAAGGTTATGCCATCACTGGTATCGTAATAGAAGGTGCAGATCATGAGTTCGCAACGCTCAAGGGCGTAGTTGAAGATGTTACAGAAATCATTCTTAACCTGAAACAAATCAGGTTCAAAAAGATCCTGGATCATGACGTACAAACAGAAAAACTTAGTATTAATATCAAGGGTAAATCTGATTTTACTGCTGGTATGATTGATGAAGTTACAGGAACTTTCCAGGTAATGAATCCTGAATTGTTAATATGTACCATGGATCCTTCCGCTAAACTCAATATCGAACTTCATATTTCTAAAGGTAGAGGTTATATTCCTTCTGAGGATAACAGGGTAAAGGATGCAATCTTTGGATTTATTCCAATTGATTCTATTCATACTCCTATTAAAATGGTGAAATACGCTATCGAAAATACGCGTGTTGAACAACGCACTGACTTCGAAAAATTGTTGCTTGATGTTGTTACGGATGGTACCATTCACCCTGAAGAGGCTGTAAAGCAAGCTTCAAGAATCTTAATTCAACACTTGATGATCATAACTGATGAAAACATCACTTTTGATAACAAGGAAGAAAAGAAAGAAGATTTGGTTGATGAGCAAACACTTCAGCTAAGAAAAGTACTGAAAACACCTTTGGAGGATTTAGATCTTTCAGTACGTGCATTCAATTGTCTTAAAGCCGCAAAAATCAATAGCCTTAGCCAACTTGTTCAATATGAGCAGGAAGATTTGATGAAGTTTAGAAACTTTGGACAAAAATCCCTTTCAGAAATCGAACAAGTATTGAATGAAAGAGGACTCCATTTTGGAATGGACCTTGCTAAGTTAGGTATTGATGTAGATGAATTTTAATTAACCCTTAAAGGGTATTTATAAACAAAGCTGAAATTCCTGACACGGTTCAGCTATAAAACCAAATGTCATGCGTCACGGAGATAAAATCAATAATTTAGGTCGTACTAAGTCACACAGGGTGGCTATGATGAGTAATATGGCTAGCCAGCTTATTACATACAAGCGTATTGTTACAACCCTTGCGAAAGCAAAGGCTTTGAGAACATACATTGAACCTCTAATTACCAAAACTAAGAAGGATGCTTCTAAAGAACAGATTATGCATAACCATCGTTTGGTTTTTGCACATCTGAACGATAAAGCAGCTGTGAAAGAACTTTTCACAGTAATCGCTCCTAAAGTTGCTGGTCGCCCTGGTGGATACACACGCATCATCAAACTTGGAATACGATTAGGGGATAATGCAGAAAGAGCTATGATTGAATTGGTTGATTTCAATGAAATCTACGGAAAGGGTAAAGGTACATCTGCTGCACCTGCTAAAAAGACAAGAAGAAGTGGTGGTTCCAAGAAAAAATCTGAATCGGCTTCTGCTGAGGAAGAAACAATTACTGGTACAACTGAAGCTACTGCTGAAGAAACCGCTGCTGAATAAAAAAATGTTCATAAGTTATTTTATAAAAGGCAGGTCGTTTGATCCTGCCTTTTTTTTATTTTGCAATTAAATTAACTTTCATGTCGAATAAAGAAATAGTTAGCGTGCCAGCTCTCTTGGTTTTGGAAGATGGAATGGTATTTCAGGGGCAATCTTTCGGTAAAATTGGGACAAGCCATGGTGAACTTTGTTTTAATACTGGAATGACCGGCTATCAAGAGGTTTTCACTGACCCAAGTTACTTTGGTCAGGTTCTAATTATGAACAATGTACATACGGGGAATTACGGCGTTAAACCTGGTGATGTTGAAAGCAATTCCGTAAAAATCAAAGGTCTTATCGGAAGGAATCTTGAAGAGCGTTACAGCAGAATTATGGCAACAGATTCTTTGCAAAATTATCTAATTGAACAAGAGGTTGTTTCAATAGAAGATATTGACACAAGAGCACTAGTTTCACATATCAGGGAAAAAGGTGCTATGAATTGCATCATATCCTCTGAAAACATGGATGTAGATTCCCTCAAAGAAATTTTAGCATCTGTTCCTTCAATGGATGGACTTGAACTTGCTTCTGTTGTTTCTACAAAAGAGATTTATCATGTTGGTGATCCAAATGCTGAAATCCGTATCGCAGTTCTTGATTTTGGTGTAAAAAGAAACATCATTCAATGTTTAGCTGATCGTGGTGCTTATGTGCGGGTTCATCCAGCTAAGACTAGTTTTGACGAACTGTTGCAATTTGATCCACATGGATTTTTTATTTCAAATGGTCCTGGAGACCCAGCTTCAATGGGATATGCTGTTGATACAGTTAAAAAGATTTTAGATACTAAGAAGCCTTTGTTTGGTATTTGTCTCGGTCACCAGCTTCTTGCCCTTGCTACTGGCATCCCGACGTTTAAAATGCACCACGGACACAGAGGCTTGAACCATCCAGTAAAGAATCTAATGACTGGTGTGTGTGAAATCACTACCCAAAATCATGGTTTTGCAGTTGATGCTCAGGCTATCAGGAATCAAGCAAATACTGAGGTGACTCATATCAATTTAAATGATGATTCCATTGAAGGTTTTAGGTTGAAAGATAGGCCTGCGTTTTCAGTTCAATATCATCCAGAAGCAACTCCTGGTCCTCACGACAGCCGTTATCTTTTTGATGATTTCATTAATTTGATAAAAGAGCAGTAATTATATGTTTAGCTGTTTAGGCGTTTAGTTGTTGAGAAATCACTTCAGCTGCCTAAACACAACAAGAGATTTTTTGTATTAAGAAAGAGAAGAAGCATGAAAAAAATTGCAATCATCAACGGTCCGAATTTAAATCTTCTTGGAAAGAGGGAGCCTGGCGTGTATGGCAACGAAGGCTTTGAATCTTTTCTTTCAAAGCTAAAGGTAGACCACCCTGATGTGATGCTTGAATATTTCCAAAGTAATATTGAAGGTGAAATTGTTGATTTTATACAGCAAGCGGGTTTTTCTTGCGATGGAATTGTGCTAAATCCTGCTGCTTATACACATACTTCTGTGGCAATTGGGGATGCCATTGCTGCAATTCCAGCCCCAGTTATCGAAGTTCATATTTCAAATGTTCATGCTAGAGAAGAATTTCGTAAAATTTCCCATGTGTCAGCTAAAGCAAAGGGCACAATCTGCGGTTTAGGCCTCGAAGGGTATTCTCTTGCAATAAACTATCTTAAAATGAAAAATTAAGAATGAAGAATGAAAAATTGAACAGCCCATGTTTGATGGCTGTTATATTCTTCATTCTTCATTCTTCATTTTTCATTCTTCATTTTTCATTCTTCATTTTTTATTTGAGTTTCCCCACAAACAAGCTCCTTCCATGGGTTCCAAGAACGATTTCATTTTCTCTCTCCTGAATAGCTATATCATGAATAGGCAATGAAGCAGGTAAGCCATTCACAAATTGATTGAATATGATTCCGCCATCAGTACTTACATAAGCTCCGCCATCTGTACCAATATATAATGTATTTTCAGATTTAGCATCTTCTCTAATTACATTTACTGATTCCATCGGCAAGTCTGCGCCTATTTTTTTCCAGGTGGCACCAAAATCATCACTGCAATATACGTATGCATTGAAATGGTCGTCTCTATAACCATTTAGCGTTACATAAACCCGGCTTTCTTTGTATCTTGAAGCAACTACTCGACTTATATAAAGCCCTTCAGGAAGACTTCCTAAACCTTTTTTATCTGGTACGCCAATTTTTGTCCAGCTATTGCCACCATCTCTCGTCAATGATACCACACCATCATCACTTCCTGTATAAATCAACCCAAATTTTAAAGGTGATTCACTGATGGTAGTTAAGGTGCCATAGGGAATATCTCCTGCTTTTTTTCCATTGGTTAAGTCCTGACTGATTTTTTCAAATTTTTCACCTTTGTTCATGCTTCTAAATAGCATGTTGGATCCCATATACAAGATGTCCGGATTGTGCTTTGATAGCAATATTGGGGTTTGCCAATTCATCCTGTTTTTGGGTTCTTTCATGCCAGCAGAGGGGAGTCTTAAATATTTGGATTCAGCTGCTTTTTGTTTATTGATTCTGGCATAAAATCCAAACTGAGATCCGCTGTACACAACATTATGATCTCTTGGATCAACCTGAACTTGCATGCCATCTCCACCATTCAAACTTTTAAAAGCATATTGTCCATTGTCTACCCAATCTGTTGATTCTTTATTTGTTGATGGCCCATACCAAGATCCATTGTCTTGCAAGCCTCCATAAACATTGTACGGTTTTTCATTATCCACTGCAATGGCATAGTATTGTCCAACAGCTGGTGTATTTGCCTTAAACCAATTCAACCCAGCATCGTACGAAATATTGCAACCTCCATCATTCCCCGCAATGATATGGTCGTCTTTGGCAGGATTCATCCATATAGAATGCCAATCTGCATGGGTATTCCCCTTGTCCATCACCCTGAAAGTCTTTCCACCATCTGTTGAAATATCAGCACTAAATCCTGTAATAGCTATTTTGTTTTCGTTTTGGGGTGATACAAAAATCTTTCCAAAATAATATCCATAAGTATTGTAGATGGACAATGGCTTTTCGTGCGTTTTCTTCCAAGTTAGTCCCGCATCATTGCTCCTGTAAACCTCACAGCCATGTATTTGATTGGCTGTTGGACCAGCATTTTCATCGAACAACATTGTGTATAATTCTGTTGGAGTAATTTTATTTTTTTCAATGGCCTCTTTCATTGTGTTGGACGTGTAGTCACCAGAAAGTCCATTCATTCTGATAAACCGATCTAAGGCAACATTGCTGTATGCCAGCATCGATTCTTTTGGCATATTTTTTAAATCCTTTATCGCAATTCTTCCTGTATCCGCCTTAGCCGTATCTGGCTTTAGGTTGTAATTGTCTACAACTGCATAAACGATAGAGGGATTTTTTGGAAATACAGCAAGTCCTATTCTTCCGATTCCTTCACCTTGTGGGAAACCAGATCCTGCATTGGTAGTGATTTTCCAGGTTTCTCCTCCGTCATTGCTTTTGTAAATTCCAGACCCCAATCCACCTTCAACAAAATTCCAAGCTTTTCTTGTTTTCTGCCACGTTGCTGCATACACTTCTTTTGGATTGGTTGGGTTGATGTCCATTTCAACCGCGCCTGTATTTTCATTTACAAAAAGAGTTTGCTTCCAGCTTTTTCCTCCGTCTGTTGTTTTGAAAACTCCTCTCTCTTTATTTGGGGTATAAAGATGTCCGAGCGATGCTACCCAAACTGTTTTTGAGTCTGTTGGGTGCAACAATATTTTTCCGATATGATGTGTTTCTGGCAATCCAAGGAACTCCCAGCTTTTTCCATTGTCAGTACTTTTATATACACCCAATCCTGCATAAGAGGAGCGACTGCTGTTCACTTCACCAGTGCCTACCCAAATGGTGCGTGTTTTCCAATCAACGGCAATGTCTCCTATGCCTATGAATGCCTCTTTGTCGAATATCGGAACAAAACTTTGTCCATTATTTTTTGTATGCCATAGTCCTCCTGTTGCATACGCCACATAGAATTCTGTTGGATCAGCTGGATTTACTTCAATGTCATCCACCCTGCCACTCATGATTGCTGGACCGATGTTCCTAAAAGCGATGTCTTTAACTGGACTGCTAGCAGCTTTTAACGCTTTAGTTTGCATGCTTTTATACCTTTCTTCCCCATTGCTAGCTTTGGGTTGTGAAAAAGCGCTTAAATTTAGGTTTGTGAGGATGGCAAGAAAAAATATCTTGGCTAATAAACAACTTTTAAGGATCTGTTTGGATAACATGTTCTATTAATTGAATAATTTTATGTATCCTGCAATTTAAGATTTCTTAACAAAACTATCTACACATGAGTCGTTTATATATATCACTTATTTTTTGTTTTCTTTTTTCAGCTGCTCAGAGTCAAGCGTGGCTTGATTATTCACTTACACCCAATGGAGATACCATCAATCGGTTGGACAAACAAAAAAAGAAGCAAGGTCCGTGGGTTATTCGACTAGAAGAAGTTAGGGGAGAGAAAGGATACGAGGAAGAAGGGTATTTTTTGGATGATAAAAAAGAAGGTGCATGGAAGCGGTTTAGTTTGATGGGAGATTTGATAGCCAGGGAAGCTTACAAATGGGGATACCGTGATGGTAAGCAGGAATATTATACAATTATGGGCGATCTTGTTAGAGAAGAAAGTTGGAAATCTATAAATCCGATCAATCCATATGATACCATCATTGTGCCTGACATCGATAAGCCTGATGTTATGGTTGAGAAAGTTATCAAGCATGAATCCGCAGAAATCAAACACGGCATTTGGAACTTTTACAATACATCAAACGGTACAATCGTAAAAACAGAGAAGTATTTTTTTGGTAAGTTGGAAAAAGGACAAAATGAAATGAAACCATCAATACCAACTCCTTTAAAGAAAGATCCTACTGTTCCCCAGAAAGTATTGCCTAAAGAAGTTCAGGCATGGGAGAAAAACAAAAAGTCAAAAGGAAAAGGATAGATTTATTCTTCGGTTGTGCAATTTGGGCAATTGGTTATTCTATTTGAAATAAGTTAATATTTCATTTGAAATAAGGCGGTGTCCTTTTTCGTTCGGATGATTTATTTGTGACATATAATTGATAACACCTTCTCCATAAGTTGCCTTTTCTTTGAACAAAGCATAACTATCAATGAGTCCAACATTGTATTTGGTTGAAAGCGATTTTACTTGTTCTGCATGTTTATTTAACACTGAATTTGAATCAAGTATGTTGACTCCCATATCTGGGGAAGGGGTTAAAAGAATTACTTTGATATTTTTTCTCAAAGCCAATTTGATCATCTTTTCCCAGGCTATCTTCGATTTTTCCAGCCCCAGGCCTCTGTCGTTTAGCGAGTAGTCAATAAAAACGACATCGGGATTGTGGTTGATTACATCGTTTTTAAATCTTTTTTCTCCATTGATTGAATTCTCGCCTCCAATGGAAGTATTGATTATATTGATTACTGCAAGGGGGTATAAACTCTTTAATTGTTCCAATACCTGATGAGGATAAGACTGAAGGGTGTTTACTGTTGGGGTTTTGAAGTATCCCGCAGGAACAGAATGGCCATGAAAAACCAAGTTGATTGTTTTGTTTTTTGGCCACTCTTTTTTTAATTCTATTTTGAGATCGTTTAAGTAATCTCTTGGATTTGCGGCTTCTTTATCAGAACGGAATGATTGCCATGACACTAAAAAAAAGAATGACAGGAGAACGTAAAAATGTTTCATATTTTTTATTCAGTCATCTAATATAATTTATTTTACTTGAAGGGTATACATAAAAAAAGGTCCTGATTTGCTCAGGACCTTTCCATGTTGAAATTAAGTATTTATCAAATTAAATTGAGTTGGCCCTGATTACATTTAAAGCACCACCTGATTTGAACCACTCAATCTGTTGCTCATTGTAACTATGAAGCGCATCAAGTGTTTCTTGGGTACCATCTTTGTGGTTTAAAACTACTTTGAGATTTACGCCAGTAGTAAATGATTCCAAACCGATTACATCGATGCTGTCATCTTCAAGGATTTTATCATAATCTTCCTTATTGGCAAAGGTTAATGCAAGCATTCCTTGTTTTTTAAGGTTTGTTTCATGAATCCTTGCAAATGATTTAACCATCACAACACGAACCCCAAGGTGGCGTGGTTCCATGGCAGCATGCTCCCTTGAAGAACCTTCGCCATAATTCTCATCTCCAACAACCATGCTTCCAATGCCAGCGGCTTTGTATGCACGTTGGGTATTTGGAACAGTTCCATATTCACTAGTAAGTTGATTCTTTACGTGGTCAGTTTTTTCGTTGTAAAAATTGATGGCACCTATCAGCATGTTGTTGCTGATGTTGTCAAGATGTCCCCTAAATTTAAGCCATGGCCCCGCCATTGATATATGGTCTGTTGTGCACTTCCCTTTAGCTTTGATAAGAAGTTTCAATCCCTTAAGATCAATGCCTTCCCATGCTGGGAAAGGATAAAGTAGCTGAAGTCGCTTGCTGTCTTCTTTAACACTTATTAGGACAGTGCTTCCATCTTCTGCAGGTGCTTGATAACCGGCATCTTCGGCGTCGAATCCCTTTGCAGGCAATTCATCTCCAGACGGTGCATCCAACATCACAGCTTCTCCTTTTTCGTTAATCAAGGTATCAGTAAGTGGGTTGAAGGTTAGGTCTCCCGCAATGGCAAGTGCTGTTACGATTTCTGGACTAGCCACAAATGCCATGGTATTGGGGTTGCCATCAGCTCTTTTTGCAAAATTTCTGTTGAAGGAATGAACGATGGTATTCCTTTCTTGTTTTTCTGCACCCATGCGATCCCACATCCCTATACAAGGACCGCAAGCGTTCGCGAATACAGTTGCCCCAATTTGAGCAAAAGTGTCTAGGAATCCGTCTCTGTCGATGGTATATCGAACCAATTCACTGCCTGGGGTGATGGTGAATTCAGCTTTTGTTTTTAGCCCTTTTTCTGCAACCTGTTTAGCAAGGCTCACGGCGCGACTAATATCTTCATAAGAAGAGTTTGTGCAACTTCCAATCAAACCAACTTCAACTTTCGTAGGCCAGTTGTTTTTAGCAGCTGCTTCTTTCATCTGAGAGATCGGGGTAGCAAGATCTGGAGTAAATGGCCCATTGATATGAGGTTCGAGTTCACTTAGGTTGATTTCGAACACCTGATCAAAATATTTTTCAGGGTTGGCATAAACTTCATCATCACCAGTTAGGTAAGATTTTACAGCATCTGCAGCTTCTGCAACTGCTGTTCTTCCTGTAGCCTTGAGGTATCTGCTCATGCTTTCATCGTAGCCAAACGTTGAAGTAGTAGCGCCAATTTCTGCACCCATGTTACAAATGGTTCCTTTTCCTGTACAACTCATGCTAGTAGCACCTTCCCCAAAATATTCAACTATGGCATTGGTTCCGCCTTTCACAGTCAATATTCCAGCCACCTTTAAAATAACGTCTTTAGGAGAAGCCCATCCACTTAGTTTTCCTGTAAGTTTGATACCAATTAATTTGGGCATGAGCAATTCCCAGCTGAGTCCAGCCATCACATCACAGGCATCAGCACCTCCAACACCTATTGCTATCATACCCAATCCGCCTGCATTTACAGTATGAGAATCTGTTCCAATCATCATACCACCTGGGAATGCATAATTTTCAAGCACCACTTGGTGGATAATGCCAGCACCTGGTTTCCAAAATCCAATGCCATATTTGTTTGAAATCGAAGCGAGGAAATCATACACTTCTTCGTTTTCTGTAACTGCTTTTTTTAAGTCAGTAGTACTTTCATTTTTAGCTACAATAAGGTGATCACAATGCACTGTAGAGGGCACTGCAACTTTCTTTCTACCAGTTGTGTCAAACTGAAGCAAGGCCATTTGAGCTGTTGCATCCTGCATGGCTACGCGATCTGGCGCAAAATCTACATATGCCTTTCCTCTCTCAAAATCCTTTATTTCAACTCCATTCCATAAATGGGAGTACAATATTTTTTCTGCAAGGGTGAGGGGCCTTCCCAACGCGGCTCTTGCTGCATCTACTTTTGCAGACAATTCATTGTAAGTCTTTTGAATTAGTTCGAGATCGAAAACCATGTTTTTTGATTTTTCTGAAATGATTAAAAATTATTCACTGAATGGTCAGTAAATTTAAATTTGTTACGCGAAATTAATTAATTCACATTCCCTTACCAAGCCTGATAGTGAAAAATAAATTAGAATAGTTATAT
>CANLED010000057.1 GCA_947489175.1 Chitinophagaceae bacterium
CCACTTCAGGTTTTGCATTTTGAACAAATCTTTCGTTAGATAATTTTTTCTCAACTGAATCTAAAAACCCTTTGTAATAAACAAGTTCTGTTTCAAGTTCCTTCCTTTGCGCAGATGTGTCTATGGCTTGTTCAGTTTTAACATAAAAACGATCGCCACCAATCACAATTTGAATGGTGTCTGCTATGGATTCTTCTGAGTAATCAAAGGAGGATGCATTTACTTGTTTGCAAAGCAGTTCGCGGATATTCTCCCAAATGTTTTTGTTCTTCACAGTTCCAAAAAGAGCAATTGATTCCTTGTTTTTGATGTTGGACTTCACCCTTAAATCTCGAATTCCTGTGATGGCGGATTTCAACAATTCAGCTTCCTGTAAAATAGGTTTGTCTGTTTCTCTTGCTTTGAATGTAGGATCTAGCTGCTTTACACAAATGTCAACTTCTTGGTTGTTGCGCAGCAAATGATACATTTCTTCAGTAACAAACGGCATAAACGGATGCAACCTTTCCAACAGAATCTCAAAGAAAGAAATGGCTTTTTCTAAATGAGCACTGTCCATCGGCTTTTCAAATCCGGGCTTGATCCATTCCAAATACCAACTGCAGAAATCATCCCAAACAAGTGTGTACAAGGTTTTGAGTGCTTCACTGAGCTTGAATTGATCCATTTGTACATCAACCTCGGTGCATACTTCTCTTAGCCTAGCTTCAAACCACTGGTGCGGCCAATCTGATGTCAATGTAACTTCCTCATCTAATAAGTTGTCTTTTGCCCTTTCCTTCCAAAGTTGCACCAACTTCAATGCATTCCATATCTTGTTGATGAAGTTTCTACCTTGTTCATTGGAGGCCTTGTCCCACAACAAATCGTTACCAGCAGGTGATGCAATTAGGATACCAAATCGAACTGCATCAGCGCCAATTTCATCAATCATTTCCAACAAATCAGGTGAGTTTCCGAGTTGTTTGCTCATTTTTCTTCCCTGGCTGTCACGAACTATCCCAGTAAAATAAACATCTTTGAAGGGCTTCTTACCGGTATACTCGTACCCTGCCATAATCATCCTCGCTACCCAAAAGAAAATAATTTCGGGGGCAGTAACCAAGGCATTTGTTGGATAGTAGTAAGAAACATCTTTATTGCCTGGATCAGAAATTCCTTTGAATACTTCAAAAGGCCATAACCAAGATGAAAACCAGGTATCCAAACAATCTTCGTCTTGCTTGAGAACAGGAGATTCGATGTTGTGTATTTCAGTAAATTTTTCCTTCGCTTCGTCTGCATTCATCGCAACCACATAGCGGCCCTCGGCATCATACCAAGCTGGAATTTGATGCCCCCACCAAAGCTGACGAGATATGCACCAATCCTTGATGTTTTCCATCCAATGCCTATATAAATTTTTGAATTTAGCGGGATGAAAATTGATTTCACCTTCTTGAACAGCGGTGATAGCTGGACCAGCGATCTTTTTCATGTCAACCCACCATTGAAGCGACAATCGAGGTTCCACTACTACATCTGTGCGTTCAGAAAATCCAACCTGATGCACATATTCCTCAATTTTCAATACATGTCCAGCCTCTTGCAATGCCACCACAATTTCCTTTCTGGCGGCAAACCTGTCTAACCCAACATAAAGCTGAGCTTCTTCACTAAGTGTGCCGTCTTCGTTAAGGATATCGAATACTTCCAAGCCATGTTTGATACCAATTTGGTTGTCATTCATATCATGTGCAGGCGTAATTTTAAGTGCGCCAGACCCAAAATCCGTGGCAACATAATCATCCCCTATGATTGGAATTTTTCGGTTGATGAGCGGAACGATGGCGAAACTACCGATGAGGTGTTTATAACGTTCGTCATTGGGATTCACTGCAATAGCGGCGTCGCCTAAGATGGTTTCAGGACGAACGGTGGCGATGGTAATGTTTTTTGTATCTAGCGGCAATCCATCTGCACCGATGATTTCGTATTGAAGAAAATACAATTTCCCTTGAACCTCTTTGAAAATAACCTCTTCATCGCTGAGGGCTGTTTTAGCGCGGGGATCCCAATTGATCATGCGCTTTCCGCGGTAAATATATCCTTTAGTGTGGAGGTCGTTGAAAACATGAATTACAGATTGATAGTAATCAGGATCCATGGTGAAAGAGGTTCGGTTCCAATCTAGGGAACATCCCAATTTTTTCAACTGTTGCAAAATGATTCCACCATATTTTTCTTTCCATTCCCATGCATATTGAAGAAATTCTTCACGGGTGAGACTAGATTTTTGGATACCCCTTTCACGGAGCATGTGTACAACCTTGGCTTCGGTGGCGATGGAAGCATGGTCAGTACCAGGAACCCAGCAAGCATTTTTTCCCATCATTCGGGCCCTTCTAACGAGGATATCTTGGATGGTGTTGTTTAGTGCATGCCCCATGTGGAGAATGCCTGTTACATTCGGAGGTGGGATGACAACTGTGTATGGCTCACGGTCATCTGGAGTACTTTCAAAATATTTCCTTTCTAGCCAATGTGAATACCATTTTTGCTCCGATGCATAAAAATCAAAATTCTTAGTAATCTCCATCTTTAAATTCCTTGTGGTGGAACACAAAGGTAAGAAAGAGTTTAGAGTTTAAGGTTTTAGGTTTATAATGCAGGATCATTTGTTTGAGTACACACAACTAATGAATGTTCGACAAATGACTGCAGCTTTAAGCACTAAATGTTGAAAATCTTACCAAACAAGGTAAGTAATCAGTGCTATTAACCCGTAAATGAATAAAACTACAACAGCGATTTTTACTGTTTCGGGAACTTGTTCAACGAAAGTTTTCATAAAATTTTTTTTCATTGTTTATGAAATACAAAATGAGTGAATTAAGGTTAGCTATAAATTAGATTATGGTATTTAAAACTAACACATTACAATTTCAAATCAAAGATAATGTTAAAATTTTTGTAAAAAAAATCCTGAGGGGTATTTAATAATGATTTTAATCATCTAGAGAGCCAATTCTAATCAAGGTTAACATTGTCAAAATAAGCTAAAATTGTGTATTCTAATTAAAACATTTACTATCAAACAATTGTTCATGAAGAAATCATATCACAGCTATCGGTATTCAGTTTGGATTGATAGACGTCAGGCAATGATTCTAACAATCACTCCGGAAGGTGTCAAAACATTTGAAATAATTGAGTCTGAGAATAGCAGGCCCAAAAGATTTGATGGAGAAGGAACCAATAAAATCAGCAACTTCGGTGTAACCATTTCAAGAGATTCCTCAGAGCAAGAGAGATTTAACAACCATCATCAAACTTTTTTAAAAAAAGTTCTTTCGGTATTAAAAGGTGTAAACGCCTTATTGATTTTGGGATCAGGTGAAACGCGTTTTGAGTTGCAAAATGCATTAGAAAAGAATAAGATGTTTAATGGGATTTGGATAGAAAACAAGGCCTGCAAGAAAATCAACCAACGGGAACTGGAGATAGAAACCGAAAACCATTTTAACCTTCATTTGAGTTGAGGTGCTAACAATCTAAATAGAGTTTTATAATCAATAGCCTGGGGTTTAAACCCCAGGCTATTGAATGCCAATCATTTTCCTACTCACCTTCTCTCTATTTTGCATCAAGAAAATCTTCCCAAAAATAAATAAATCCAAAACGCAGTTGGTGAAACTAGCATAATTAACTTTATGCATTAATTTTACCTGCATGTATGCCATAGTAGATATCGAAACAACGGGAGGCAATGCCACAACAGGTAGCATTACTGAAATTGCAATTATGATAACTGATGGCAAAACGGTGATTGACCGCTTTGAAACATTGGTCAATCCAATGCAGCCAGTTCCCATTTTCATTCAAAAACTTACTGGCATTACTGACGAAATGGTTGCAGGTGCACCTGTTTTTAGGGATATAGCCGAACAGGTTTTTGAAATGTTGTGTGATAAGGTTTTTGTGGCGCACAATGTAAATTTCGATTATTCTTTCATTGCACATCAGCTATCTCAGCACGGATATAAATTAAACCTCGGCAAGCTTTGTACGGTGAGGCTCAGCAGGAAAATATTTGTAGGACTCCCCAGTTATAGTCTTGGCAATCTCTGTCGCTCCCTCAACATCAATGTTTCCAACAGGCACAGGGCTTCTGGCGATGCCTCCGCTACTACTGAGTTGTTTAACATGTTGCTAGCAAATGATAAGGACAATCATATTTCTTCCATGTTAAAAAAAGGCAGTAGAGAGAGCTATTTGCCCATGCATTTAAACACATCAGACCTTGCTAAAATGCCTAATACTCCTGGTGTTTATTATTTTCATGATGCCAAAGGAAAAGTTGTGTACGTAGGAAAAGCAAAAAAATTGCAGAAGAGGGTAACCAGTCATTTTTCCAACAATTCGGTTAGCCGTAAAAAACAGGAAATGATAAGAATTGTTACCCGCATTAGCTTCAGGGAATGCGGCAATGAACTGATGGCTTCCGTTTACGAAAGCCTAGAGATCAAAAAATTATGGCCTTTGTTCAACCGTTCTCAAAAAAAATTCGAGCACCAATATGGTATCTGCAGTTATGAAGATCAAAGAGGCATAAAAAGACTTGGAATAGTAAAGAAGAAAAAGCACTTGCAACTCCATCTAGGCTTTCCAATGCACATCGATGGCACTAGACTGCTAAACAAGTTGGTCAGGGACTTCGGTCTTTGTCCAAAAATGTGTTTTTTACAAGATGAAAATGTTGAATGTATTGGCATAGAAGAAAAATTTTGCACAGGCATTTGCAAGCATGGAAAAAATATTGGTCTCTACAACAGGAAAGTTGACAATGCCCTAAAAAAACTTTTGGAAGAAGAGCCATCCTTGGTTCTTTTTGGAGAGGGAAGGTCTGAAGATGAATTGAGTTGTGTGATGATTGATAAAAAAAATTATTTGGCAACTGGATTCATCCCAGAAAATGCAAGAAAAAGTTCTCAAGAAAAAATAAAAGCGCTAGTAGAACCAGGAACATCCAACGAATACATCAAATCCCTGGTAATCAAGGAAGCTTCAGTAAATCCAACAATGTCAATCGATTTTAATGTCAACTTAAAGAAAAGAAAGGCTGTTTGATTGCTAAAAAGAATATCAGCATAAGACAACAGATATCCTAGCGTTCACTTAGAATAATATAATACTATGAAGCCAACTCTTCAACAGTAGCGCCAATACTTCTCTCCGTAATGGCATCGCACATTGGCTTTAAAAGATCATAAGAACCGTTCTTTACCCCATACTTTCCTTTAGAATGAATGATCATAGCACATTGTTCGGCTTGCTCTTGTTCGTGTCCGCACACTTCAACAAGCGTTTTGATGACCCAATCAAAAGTGTTGACTTCATCATTCCAAACCACCAGAACAAATCCTGAGCTGTCTAACACATCGGTTTCTTCCTGTTCTTTATATTTGGGATTAGAATGCAATTTTTTATTTTTTCTATTAAAGTTGAATTGGTGGAACATACTGGACTCGAACCAGTGACCCCTACTCTGTCAAAGTAATGCTCTAAACCAACTGAGCTAATATTCCTTGGATGCAAAGGTAAAGATTAAATTTTTACATGAGCAACTTCAAAAATCTGTTAAGATGATTATAAAAAATTAAATACCGCATAGCTTCATAAATCATTAACCTATTTTCATCTTTAAATGACAAACACAATTCATGAAAAAATTCTTTCCAATACTTTGCACGGTTCTTTTGCTTTCATTTTCCACAGAAAAACCAAATATCCGAAAAGATTTTAAAGAAAAATTCTCTAAAGTAAAACCTGATTTATTTGTTTGTAAATACGAAGTTAGCAACTTGGAATACAGGCTTTTTCTTGATGATTTAATGCAAAGTAACCAACTTCAACTTTATAAAAAATCTCTGCCCGACAGTTTGGCTTGGGTAAAAAATAATGATGCTAGACGCCCTTTAGCACTGTACTACTTTAGGCATCAGGCTTATAACAATTATCCTGTTGTTGGCGTTAATTACGAAAACGCGTTAGAATATTGCCAGTGGCTAACAACAAATTACAATCAATACGGAAAAAGGCCATTTAAAAAAGTAGTTTTTAAATTATTGACAAAAGCAGAATGGATGTTTGTGGCCAGTGCTGGAGATAGTAGTAGAACATTTCCCTGGGGATCTGGCTACATTCAAAATAACAGAAAGCAAGACCTTTGCAATTATCGTCATGCCAAAATGGAATATGATTCGTCTACGAAAAAATATGTTGAATTAAAAATACCGCAAAGTGAAAATATGAGGGAAGAAGGTTCATTCACCACAACCGTCAATGCCTATTTCCCGAACACATTTGGATTATACAACATGAGCGGTAATGTAGCGGAGATGGTCGAAGAAAAAGGAATTGCAAAAGGAGGTAGTTTTAACGACTTACCCTTTGAGGTAATGATAAAAAGTGAAAGAAATTATGCAAGAACCAGTGCTGACATAGGTTTCAGGGTATCAATGAAGATTTTAGAAAAATAAAAAAAATCGTTAAAAATACAATAAAATATTACTGAATTCGTCTTCCTTTCATCATAGCAAAAAATGGATTCTTTTTTAAAGAAAACATAAACACTTACATGAAAGTAAAAAATACTATAGCTAATTCTAGGCGTAAATTCATTCAAAATACTGCATTTTCAGCAGCTGGATTTTTCATTGTTCCCAGACATGTTTTAGGACGTGGATATGTTGCGCCAAGCGATAGGCTTGTGATTGCAGCAATTGGAGCAGGCGGAAAAGGTGCAGACGACATTGACCACTTTTATAAAAGCGGACATGCAGAAATAGGGTTTCTTTGTGATGTAGATGACCGTCAATCTAATGAAACTCGTAAAAAATTTCCCAAAGCCAAATACTATAAAGACTTCCGTGAGATGCTCAGTAAGGAAGAAAAAAGCATTGATGCCGTATCGGTATCAATCCCAGACCACCAACATGCAGTGGCCGCGATGGCTGCAATAGAACGCAACAAGCATGTATATGTGCAAAAACCTATGACACATGACATTTTTGAAGCACGCATGTTAACAAAAGCAGCACATCGCTTTAAAGTTGTTACCCAAATGGGAAATCAAGGTGCTTCAGGAGATGGTGTTCGTCAGTTGCAAGATTGGTATGCTGCCGGTAAAGTTGGAGATGTTCACACCATTTATTGTTATACTGATCGTCCAATTTGGCCCCAAGGCGTTCCAAGACCAATTGCAGCATCTGTTATTCCTACTGAATTAGATTTTAACTTATGGTTAGGAACAGCTCCAAAAAAACGATACTTCGAAGGCCTACTGCCATTCAATTGGCGAGGTTGGTGGGATTATGGAACAGGAGCGTTGGGAGACATGGCCTGTCATATCATGGCACCCGCATTTGCAGTGCTAGACTTGGGATATCCTGTAAGTGCTGAGTGCAGCGTAGCTACAAAATATATTGAAAATTGGAACAAGGCATATTATCCGGAAAGTGGTCCAATTGCTTCACATATTACCCTAACATTTAAAGGCAAAAATGGAAAACCAGATGTGGAGTTGCATTGGATGGATGGAGGAATCCAACCAACAAGACCTGAAGAATTATTACCTAATGAAAAAATGGGAGATGGCGGTAATGGCATCATATTCATGGGGACAAAAGGTAAGATGATGGCTGGCACTTACGGTGCAGATCCACAATTGCTTCCAACATCTAGGACCAAAGAAGAAAAAGTTCCTCAGACCATTGCCCGAGTAAAAGATGGAGAAGAGGGACATTATGCAGCATGGGTTGAAGCAGCAATGGCTGGATATGGAAGTACAAAAGCTATAAATTTAAGCTCTCATTTTGACATTGCAGGGCCCCTCACTGAAAGTATTTTAATGGGAAATCTTGCCATCAGATGCTATGATATTAGAAAGAAAGTGGGTGAAGAAATCGAATATCCTGGTCGATCGATAAAACTACTTTGGGATGGCCTAAACATGAAAATCACCAACTTTGACGATGCCAATCAATTTGTAAAACGCAACTACAGAGAGGGTTGGACACTCTAATTGATAAAATTATGTAGTTGGTAACTAAAATTTTAAAACCATAAACCATTATCAACTAAATAATTCAATAACAGCCTTACCCTTCCCGTCTGGGGTAGTATAAAATGGCCTTTTCTCAACCAAATAATTGGTTTCGGGATTGATGCCCAACGCGTGATAAATAGTCTGGTGAACCTGATCAATTACAATGGGGTTTTCAATGGTTTTGCAGGGTCTTTCATCCGCTGTTTTTCCATAAACATTGCCTTGTTTAATGCCACCACCAAACATTAGCATCGAACAGCCATCGGTAAAATGACGGTGCATGCCATAATGTTTGATGTCCTCTAAAATATTGGGTTGGTTAACTTGTTCTTGTACCTTCAGCTCAGGGCGGCCTTCAACCATCATATCGCGGCTAAATTCACTGGCCAAAATAACCAATGTTCTGTCTAGATGACCACTCTCCTCTAAGTCTTTAATCAATTGCGCAACAGGACCATCAATTTGTTTTTTCATCATCTCCAAAGTGGTGTGTCCGTTTTCATGCGTATCCCAATTTTTGAACGGCTCATATTCTGTGGTAACGCTGATGAACCTTGCCCCTTGTTGTGTCAACCGCTTTGCCATCAAACAACCGAGGCCAAACTTTCCTGTATTATACGTATCATAAACTTCCTTGGGTTCCTTGCTCAAATCAAAAGCTGCAGCTTCGGGGGATTTAAGCAACATGTAAGCCTGCTCCATCGATCTTTTAAGCGATTCTTTTTGATAATCGCTACCGTATTCACCCATGGTTCCCTGGCTTATCAAATCATTGTACAAACGGTTTCTTTTTTCAAACCTCATTTCAGACATCCCAACGGGTGGTCTAACACTTTCCAATCCTGCAGTTGGATCAGGAATCAAAAACGGACCATATTCATTTCCTAGGAAACCTGCTGTGTGAAAGGCTTTCAGTTCCTCCCCTTCACCTAAGGTAAATCGTTGTCCGATATCAATAAAGGCCGGAATAACAGGGTTCTTAGGGCCCAATTCCTTTGATATCCAAGAACCTATGTGCGGCGCAGAAACTGATTGAGGAGGCTTATAACATGTATGCCAATGGTATTGATGGCGAGAATGCAAGATATGTCCCATATCACCAGCCACGTACGAACGGATAACGGTACCTTTTTTCATCACCTGTCCAATAGATTCCAGCCCTTCAGAAAAGAAAACACCATCCAATGCAGTAGGTACTGATTTAAAGGTACTCAATATAGAATTTGCTTCCATACACCGGGTGTAAGGAGTGTATTTTTTAGGATCGAAGGTATCGGTGTGCGCCATGCCACCACCCATCCAAAGTAGGATCACAGTGTCTGCTTTTGCACGAATTTTATTGCTGTTGCAGGATGATAAAAAAAAACTAGACATAGGCGCACCAACACCTAAGGCTGCAATAGCAGCAGCGCTCGTGTTTTTTAAAAACTTTCTTCTATCCGATAAATTACCCATACCAAGGATTGATTTATGTATGTTTAATAGATTATTTGAAATTCAGGAAGCAACATCATCGACCAAAAAAAGTCT
>CANLED010000058.1 GCA_947489175.1 Chitinophagaceae bacterium
TGGAATACGCACGCTGGTAGAGATAACGTTGATGATTCTTCCGAATCCATTTTTTTTCATACCAGGAACAACGTGCTGCGTTAAAATATGATTGCAACTGAGGTGCTGCCTAAATGCATTTTCAAAAGCATCCGATTCGGCATCAATAATCAACCCTGCGGCAGGTCCTCCTGTGTTGTTAATCAGTATATCAATATCCGTTTTACTTGTAATGTCTTTAATCAGGTTCTTCAATGCATCGGTATCAGTAAAATCAATAACATGATATTCATGTGATTGTCCTTCTGAAACAGAAAGCCCTGAAACAGTCTGCTGAAGGGATTCTTCAGTACGTGCTAATAAAATACAAGAGGCACCGAGTGAGGAAAGCTCTATCGCGATAGCTTTACCAATACCTTGCGAACTTCCAGAGACCAATGCTTTTTTTCCTATGAGTGACAAATCCATTTATAAAAATTTATTCTTCTTCCATTTCATTTTTTATCTGGTCGGAAATAATGACCAATACCTTGTCAATACGATGGCTGTCCATATCTATTATTTCAAATGAAAAACCTTTCCATTCAAATTTCTCGCCAGTTGCAGGAATTCTTTCCAACTCATGCAGTATAAAACCTGCCAAGGTATCAAATTCTTGCTCACCCTCATTCATCCAATCAGCTTTGTCAAACCTCGTTAAGAAATCATAGAAAGGTATCTGGGCATCAACAAGATAAGACCCATCATCACGTTTTACAATCTCATAATCTTGCATATCATGTTGTGGCAAATCACCAACGATGGCTTCAAGCAAATCGTTTAACGTAACCAAACCGAGCAAAGTACCATATTCATCAACTACAAAGCTTGTGTGTATTTTTGTTTGTTTGAATTTTTCCAGAAGTTGGTATGGACTGATGTTATCAGGTACGAAAAGTGGATTTTTCATCACATCCTTAAAAAAAATATCATCTGGAGTAACATACAAATCCTTTACAGATACAATGCCTTTGATATTATCGATGTTCTTATCACAAATTGGATAAATTGAATGAGGCTCCTTTATGATTTTCTGACGAATCTGATTTTCATTATCGGTTAAATCAAACCATATAACATCGCTTCTATGGGTCATTAACGAAGTGATGTTTCTATCACCCAAATGAAATACACGTTGGATGATTTCATGCTCGGCATCATCAATAGCACCTTGTTCACTGCCTTCGCTGATGATGGCCTTGATTTCTTCTTCTGTAACTTGATCCTCATCCGTTTTCATGCGAAAAATGCGCATGATAAAGGAAGTTGTTCTGGTAAGCAACCACACAAATGGATGGGTAACCAATGAAATTAAACGCATTGGCGCAGCAACATTTTTTGCAATCTTTTCAGGATTTGAAAGTCCTAACCTTTTCGGCACCAATTCACCAAAAACCAAAGAGAAAAAAGTGATAATTACTACAACAATTACAGTAGCCAATCCTAAACTGTATGGTGCTAACAAAGGAATAGTTGCAAAATATTTTGCTACATCATCTACTATTTTATCACCACTGAATATACCCGTTAAGATGCCAATTGTTGTTATACCAATTTGTACTGTAGAAAGAAAAGAGTCTGGTTTTTGCGCCAATAAAAGTGCTTGTTTTGCACGCAGATCTCCTTTGTTGGCCTGTGCTTCCAACCGGGCTTTTCTAGCAGACACCAAGGCTATTTCAGCCATGGAAAAAAAGCCATTGATCAAAATAAGACAAAACAACATTAAAATTTCGTTCATACCGTAAATTGAAGTGAAGAAAATGGCTGCCTATAAATCCTAACTGCTGTCCACCCGAACAAACACCCTAACACTCCACCCACTATAACATCAGAGGGATAATGCACACCAACATATACTTGAGAAAAGCTTATCAAGCCTGCCCAAAGGAAAAGTAAGAAAAAATAAGGAGAATACTTCTTTAAAGTTCCAAAAACATAGGTAGCAAATGCAAAATGATTCACGGCATGTGACGAAGTAAAACTCCCATTGGCACCACAATATTTGGCAAGAAATCGAATTTGATGTGCCATAAAAGGATCTCTGCAAGGACGCAACCTGTTGAAATAATCTTTGATAAAGTGACTACTCACAAAGTCTGATACAGAAATCAACAAAACGCCTATGAACAGCCAAATCCACCCTTTTTTACCTGCATGTGTAAATACAAAAATTATGATGAATATATACAATGGAACATGAAAAATAGCCTCTCTCAAAAACAGCGTGATGAAATCTAGCCATGAAGAAGAAAGCCCTGTATTAATCAAAATCATCAAGCGGTAATCCCAATGGAGTGCTTGTTGAAAGAATGATAGTTGCCCTTGCTGAAGCACATTAAACATATTACAAAAATACGAAGTATTCGAGGACATCCATATTAAACAAAAAATAATAAAAGGTATATATCCGAACTTATTTGGTCTTTGGGGGTTATAAATCAAAACAACACCCTTTTTTTTGTAATTTTGTATGCATAAAAAAAAACACCTGTGGCATTGATCAAAAGTATTTCAGGCATTCGAGGAACAATTGGAGGAAAACCTGGTGAGACTTTATCACCATTGGACATCGTAAAGTACACCGCTGCATTCGGCAGAAAATTAATTTCAGCTGAAAACAAAAAAATTGTTGTTGGAAGAGACGGACGAATTAGCGGTCCGATGGTAGCTGAATTGGTTATGCAAACCCTCGTATCAATCGGCGCCGATGTAATAGACCTTGGGCTATCTACAACGCCTACAGTTGAATTTGCGGTAACTGCTGAAAATGCTGCTGGAGGCATCATTATTACAGCCAGTCATAACCCAAAAGAATGGAATGCGTTAAAACTTCTCAATGAAAAAGGAGAATTTATCAGTGCATCAATTGGAAAAGAGATACTAGATGATGCAGACCAAGGAAATTTAGTATTTGTTACGGTTGATAAATTAGGGTCCATCACAGAAGATGACAGTTACCTTGAAAAACACCTCAACGCAATTGTAGAATATCCCCTTGTTAATAAACATAGCATTGAAAAAAAGAAAATAAAAATTGTTGTCGACGCCATCAACAGCACAGGTGCCATTTTTGTTCCAGCCTTATTAAAAAAATTAGGCGTGCCCGAGGATCAAATTATTGTACTAAACCACGAAGTAAACGGCAAATTCGCTCACAACCCTGAACCACTTCCACAAAACCTAAGCCAACTTTCAGCAGCCGTACTTAGTTACAAAGCAGATATTGGCATAGCGGTAGATCCTGATGTTGATAGACTTGTTTTGGTATGTGAAGATGGTTCCATGTTTGGAGAAGAATATACTTTGGTGGCAGTAGCCGATTATGTATTGGGCAAAAGGCCAGGAAATACAGTAAGCAATCTATCCTCTTCAAGGGCCCTACGAGACATCACCGAAAAACACAAGGGTGAATATTTCCCTGCAGCAGTTGGGGAAGTGAACGTAGTAGCTAAAATGAAAGAAGTAAATGCTGTAATTGGCGGCGAAGGAAATGGCGGCATCATCGTTCCGGATTTTCATTATGGAAGAGATGCTCTTATTGGCATTGCGTTGATTCTCACCCATTTGGCGCAGTCCGGTAAAAGCCTTAAACAAATGAGAAGCAGTTACCCAGACTATTTTATCAGCAAAAATAAAATAGAGATGGATAACGACGTTGACCTCAACACTGTTTTTGAAAAGCTGAAAGTAAAATACAAATCAAACCCACATTCAACAATCGATGGTTTGAGAATAGAATTTGATAATGATTGGGTTCATCTTAGGGCGAGCAATACTGAACCAATCATCCGCATCATTGCCGAAAGCAATTTTGAAACAACTGCGAACAATATTGCATCAAAGCTTATTAAAGACATCCAGGAATTTATATAAATATAGATTTTGTATCTTTGGAATATTACTGAAGTACAAAGCCCATGAGTGCAAGGATATATTTTGACAATGCTGCAACAACACCTCTAGACCCAATTGTTTTAGCGGAGATGATGCCCTTCTTTACAGAACACTTTGGCAACCCCTCTTCCATTTACTCATATGGAAGGGAAACCAGGATTGCCATAGAAAAAGCAAGAAAATCTGTTGCAAAAATCCTACATGCACACCCCTCTGAAATCTTTTTTACCAGTGGTGGAACTGAAAGCAGCAACACAGCCATCTTTGCTTCTGTTAGGATGCTTGGATGCAAAAGAATCATCTCGTCTGCTATAGAACACCACGCAACCCTGCACACATGCTCGTTCTTGGAAAAAGCAGGTGAAGCTGAACTTGAATTTGTTGAATTGTTGCCAAATGGTCACATCAACTTAACAGACTTAGAAAAAAAATTGAAAGCCTCGCCAATTAAAACATTGGTAACACTCATGCATGCCAACAATGAAATTGGCAACATCACAAACATCGAACAAGTTGGAGAAATTTGTAAAAAATACAATGCACTCTTTCATACAGATACGGTTCAAACTGTAGGACATTTCCCCATCAATTTAAAAGAAATTAAGGCAGATTTTATCACTGGGGCAGGACATAAATTTCATGGACCAAAAGGGGTTGGATTGTTATACATCAATGCGGAAACAAGAATTCAGCCATTTATTCATGGAGGTGGGCAAGAAAGAAACATGAGGGCTGGAACAGAAAATGTTTATGGCATCGTAGGATTTGCAAAGGCCCTCGAAATGGCAACCTTAAATCATGATCAAGACAAAGATTATATTTCAGGGATTAAGCATTACCTCAAAAACTCACTTGTTGAAAAAATCCAAGGCGTAATTTTTAATGGAGATCCTGAAGGAGATTCGCTTTACACTTTGCTAAGTGTGGGTTTTCCAATAACTGAAAAATCTGAAATGCTGTTATTTAACCTTGACATAAGAAACATTTGTGCGTCGGGTGGAAGTGCCTGCAGCAGTGGAACTGAACAAGGATCTCATGTAATCAGGTCACTTGGAAAAAGCAACCATGTCACAGTTAGATTCTCTTTCAGCAAATACAACACAAAAGAAGAGGTTGATTTACTTGTTGAAGCCCTCGCCGAATTGATTTAATAAACTTGCTATTGAATGCTAATTGATTTTCTTTTTAATTTCATTTAATATAACCAACGCATCTATTGGAGTCAGGTTATTAATATCCACTTTTGAAATCATTTCTCTGATCCCCGTAAATACTTCTGTATGCGTATCGAAAATTGAAAGTTGTACACCCTGTGTCTCAGCAACTGCTTCTTGAATTTTCACTGTCGATTGCTGCTTTTTTTCAAGCTCCTTTAAAATTGCATCAGCTCGCTGTATCAAATTCTGTGGCATTCCAGCCATTCTTGCCACATGAATACCAAAACTATGGGTGCTGCCTCCGGGAGCCAATTTCCTCAAAAAAATGATTTTATTTTCGACTTCCTTATGGGTGATGTGAAAGTTTTTTACGCGAGGCAAATATGCTTCCAAATCATTCATTTCATGATAATGCGTGGCAAAAAGTGTTTTGGGCTTTTCAGGGGAGTTGTGTAAAAATTCTGCTATGCTGCAAGCAATTGAAATGCCATCGTATGTAGATGTTCCCCGGCCTATTTCATCCAATAAAACCAAACTTCGGGAAGATACGTTGTTGATTATACTGGCTGTTTCATTCATCTCCACCATAAAAGTGGATTCACCACCACTTAAATTATCAGAGGCTCCAACTCGGGTAAAAATCTTATCAGTTACCGGAATTTTTGCACGGATAGCGGGCACATAACTCCCTATATGAGCCATTAGTGTGATGATTGCGGTTTGACGAAGCAAGGCACTTTTACCACTCATGTTAGGTCCAGTTAAAATAATCATCTGGCAAGAATCTTGGTCGAGCATCAAATCATTTGAAATATAGACATCTCCGGTGGGCAACAAACTTTCTATTACGGGATGTCTACCTCCCGATATAATAATTTCATGTGCAGAATGAATTTCAGGTTTGCAATATTTGCGCTGTTTTGCATTGTTAGCAAAGCTGCATAAGCAATCAATTGCAGCCAGAATTTGTGCGTTTTGTTGCATTTGAGGAATATAATCCTGCAACTCGGCCAATAACTTATCGTAAATCAGCGCTTCAATTTGAAGCATCTTGTCTTCTGCACCTATGATTTTTTCTTCGTATTCTTTTAGTTCTGGTGTGATGTATCTTTCTCCATTGGTTAAGGTCTGCTTCCTAATCCATTCAACAGGCACTTTGTGTTTTTGGGCATTGCTCACTTCAAGATAATACCCAAACACATTGTTAAAACCTATTTTCAAAGTGCTAATTCCTGTTGCTAAAGCTTCCCGCTGTTGAATTTGAACCAATACATTTTTTCCTCCGGTTGCCAACGACCTATACTCATCTAAACTGGCATCAATACCAACTGCGATATACCCACCTTTCGTTGTTTGTGCAGGTGCATCTTCTGCAAGTTCACGCTGAATTTTTTCCTGGATATAAGAACAAGGGTTTAAGTTGTCTTGCAAACGCAGCAGATAATCATTTTTAATTTCTCCTTCAAAACCCTTTATCACCTTAACTTGTTCTAGACCCTTGGCTATCTGCAAGAGCTCACGGGGCATCGCTTTCTTGTTTGGAACTTTGCTCACCAACCTTTCAATATCGCCACAAGCTTTTATTCTTTGAGAAACTTTAGAAACCCACTCTCCATTGTCTAAAAAACAAGAAACCAAATTTAACCGCTCTTCAATTTTAAATTGATCAACCAAAGGCATTAAAATCCAACGCCTCAACAAACGTGCACCCATCGGTGAAACTGTATTATCCAATACCTGAAGCAGGTGTGCCCCCCCTTCTGATGCAGACCTGACCAATTCTAGGTTTCTGATGGTAAATTGATCCATCCACAAATACTCATCCTTATTGATGCGGTGAATTCCTGATACGTGGTGGCTATTGGGATGAACGGTATCTTTTAAATAATGTAAAATGGCTCCTGCTGAAATAACACCCTCTTGAAAATCATCAATTCCATATCCTTTTAATGAATGAGTTCCAAATTGCTTCAACAAGCTTTCCTCAGCATAGCGGTAATCAAAAATCCAGGGATCGAGGCAATATGTATAAAATTTTTTGCCGTATTGCTCAATAAAATTGTTCTGTTTTCCTTTTTGAAAAATCACTTCCGCTGGCTGAAATGTCTGCAGTAACTTATCAATGTATTCAGTATCTCCTTGTGCTACAAAAAACTCGCCGGTAGAAATATCTAAAAATGAAATACCATTTACGGTTTCTCCAAAATGAATTCCAGCCAAAAAGTTATTGCTTTTGTTTTCTAGTAGTTTATCATTTGTTGCCAACCCGGGTGTAACCATCTCAGTTACCCCCCGCTTTACAATCCCCTTAACCGTTTTTGGATCTTCCAGTTGATCGCAAATGGCCACCCTATAACCGGCTTTAACCAATTTATGCAGGTAGGTATCCAGAGAATGATAAGGGAAGCCAGCAAGTTCCAGTGATGATGCAGCGCCATTGTTGCGCTTGGTAAGTGTAATACCCAATATAGCGGATGATTTTATCGCATCTTCCCCGAAAGTTTCATAGAAATCGCCCACCCGAAACAATAATATAGCATCAGGATATTTCTGCTTAATGGCATTGTGCTGCTGCATCAATGGTGTATCACTTACGTTTTTTATCATGCTTTCAACTTATCAAAATATCCCCAAAAGTACGAAAGCCTTCGATGCAATGTTGCAATACATCAAATCTATAAAAAATTCTTCTAAAAAGAATTCACATAACATTACATGAAATCACTTCATGAAATGAAATGACCAAGATCATAAAAAGAGTAGGTGAAAAAATTTAGCTTCCAATTTTTATAGCACATGAACTCATCAAGCAAAGTAAAGTCGGAATATACATTACACAATAATGTTACATTACTAAGGGGTGGACTGCCTTATTTCAAGGCGCTATTTGAACTTATAGAAAAGGCCAAAACCTCAATTCAGCTGCAGGTGTATATCTTGGAAGAAGATGCAACAGGAACTGATCTTGCCAATCACCTCATTGTTGCAGCCAATCGAGGTGTAAAAGTGCAGGTTTTAGTTGATGGATATGCATCTAAAAGTTTGTCTAGCAACTACATCGAAAAAATGACAAACAACAACATCCAATTTAGACATTTTGAACCGCTTCTAAAAAGCGAGAAGTTTTACTTTGGAAGAAGATTACACCATAAAATTTTAGTTGTTGATGGAATTTTTGCACTGGTTGGAGGCATCAATATTTCAGACAGGTACAATGACACTCCCGGAAATTCTGCATGGCTGGATTGGGCAGTAAAAGTTAATGGAGAGGCAGCATACGAACTCCATAAAATTTGCAATCAATTTTATGCAAAAAAAGAATCCGATAAAATAGAGCTCGAAAGAACCCTTGTCATGGAAGCAATTGATATAAACAGCGTTATACCCGTAAGAATCAGGAGAAATGATTGGGTAAAAAATAAAAACGACATCTCAGCGACTTATATGCAGATGTTTAAATCTGCCGAAAAAGAAATTATCATAATGTCTAGCTACTTCATACCCGGAACCTTTTTTAAAAAAAATATATTAACGGCACTAGACAGGGGTGTCACCGTAAAACTAATATTGGCAGGCATTTCAGACATAGGGATTTCAAAATATGCAGAAAAATATTTATATCGTTGGGCGATAAGACACGGAATTGAAATTTATGAGTACAATACCAATATTTTGCATGGTAAAATTGCTGTGTACGACAACAAATTCGTAACTGTTGGTTCTTACAATATAAACGATATTAGTGCATTAGCTTCTGTTGAATTGAACCTAGACATCAATGACGAAAAATTTGCGACCAATGTAACACAAACATTAAGCAAGATTATCAACAAAGAATGTGTTAAAATAAATCCCAACAAAAACATCAATCAATTTTCCTTGAAAGAGCAATTTCTTCAATGGTGCTCATATGAACTATTTAGGATAATATTTACCCTATTTACTTTCTACTTCCGAAAAAATAAAAGAAAGGAAAATATAGCTTAAACAACAGTTATCTGAACAATAAAACTTTTTCTAAGCACCTCTGCCAATGTTCGCCATTTAAAAGGGCGATTTCTTTAAGTACACGTTTTCTGACGCAAAAGCACATTTTTTTCATTTTCTGTTTTAACAATAACAAAGATCATCTTATTGAATGACGAACATCAGTAAAATACCAAACCACATTATATATCTTCATTTAAATTAATATTGTCGTATGAAAGGTGAGTTAAATGAAGTACAAATCAACAACGTGCTAACTAGCCAAGTATTTGGAAATTTAGCATGTACAAATACACGTTACCCATATATAACACCTATTACATATATATTTGATGGAAGTTTTATTTTTTGCCAAAGCGTAGAAGGTAAGAAAATAGATATAATGCGGAAAAACCCAAATGTATGTTTTCAAG
>CANLED010000059.1 GCA_947489175.1 Chitinophagaceae bacterium
TAAGACCATGCAAATCCCTGAACTCATTCAAAGAAATAAGTCCATCGCTTTTGAAACCAATGTTGATAACAACATCTGTTTTTGTTAGGCCTACTACTATACCTTGAACCATCTCACCGTCGGTGATTTGTTTGAAAGTACCTTCGTAAACTGCATCGTACTTTTGTTGCTCCTCGTTGTTGTAACGGGCAACATTTCTCTTGTCAATGCTCCAATCGAAATCATCGTGTGCGGAGACTGTTGACGGATTTACTAGTGTGTTGTTTTCTTCCACTATTTAATTCCTCCTTTTGTTTAAATTTCAACCTGTTTTGTCAAGCTGATTTGGGGACGGCAAAGGTAGTGGAATTTCTATATTCTACCCTAAAAAATAGTTTTTTAAGGCCTTTTTTAAAAATAATTATTTCACAAATCGATTTACTTTGCAATTTGTTTGATGGCCCCTACTAATTTATCCAAATCTTTCAAAGAAGTATATACATTTGGCGTAATCCTAACCCCATGTATATTTTCCCAATTTATCCCTACTGAATGAATTTTAAACTTGGTAAACAATTCACCTGATACCTCTTCAGGCTTTTTCCCATCAACGGCGATATTTGCAATGGCGCAAGACATTTTAGGTTGTTTTGATTGCAAAAAGGAAACCCTAGGTAGGTCTTTAACCTGATCAACCCAATAGTTCTTTAAAAACCTCAAACGTGCTTCTTTCCTTGGTGCTCCGATCATTTCATGAAAATCTACTGCTGCTCCAATTGCCATTTCAGATGCAAAAGAACGAGTACCCAAAGATTCAAACTTTCTGATGTCTGAACCATCAGGCTCTGTATTAGACAACAATGCCCATACATCTTTGATTTTTTCTTTTCTGATATACAACAAACCACTCCCAAATGGAGCACTCATCCATTTATGCAAAGAAGAGGCAAAATAATCGCATCCCAAATCTGGTATGTTAAAGTCAAAATGAGCAAGCGTATGGGCGCCGTCGGCAATTACTTCAATGCCTCTTTTATGTGCTTCATCAGCAATCTTCCTAACAGGCATGATCTGTCCTGTCCAATTGATCAAATGAGTTACCATAACAACTTTAGTTTTACTGGTAAATGCATTTGAATAAAATTTCACGATATCATCCTCTTTTTCGATTGGCAAGGGCAAATCAATCCAAACCAATTTAATTCCATCTCTCTTTTCTCTCTGCTTCCAAGCATTGATCATGTTTGGATAATCTTGCTTTGTCAATACAATTTCATCACCAGCCTTTAAGTTCAATCCAAAAATAACCGTATTCAATCCCTCGGTTGAATTTCGGTTAATGGCTATTTCCTCTTTATCACAACCACAAACGCCTGCCAGTTTTTCACGCAACGGCTCCCTACCCTGATCTAGAATCTGCCACATATAGTAAGATGGGGCTTCATTGCAATACTGATAATACCTTATATGAGCATCTTGAACTACCTTGGGTTGTGGTGCTACACCTCCATTGTTCAAATTGATGATATTGGGACTAACAGTATATGCTTCTCTGATCCAACCCCAAAAATCTTCATCCTGATCCATCAAGTTATATTCTTTGCTCGTCATAAAAGACCTCTTTAATGCGTCCGCGGCAAAAACAGGATTTGCTGCATGAAGAAATGGAAGGCCCGTCATGGCGCCAGAGAAAAGTTTTATAAAATTTCTGCGAGATCTTTCAATCATTTCGAATTGCTTTAGAGCATTAAGTTAAAACAATTAATTAAAAAACAGCTTTAGAAATTTGGTCAACACCCCTTCTTAGACCCAACATACAAGACAAGGAAGCCATACTGCTTTTAAGGCAAGAATGATAAAAGACAATAATTTGATGTTAAACTAGACTTTTTCAATTTGGCAACTTCATTTCACTAATACGTGACCAATGGCATCTTAAATAAAAATCCGAATAGATTATCTAAGAGGTAGCATTTAATGAATCCGTTATGGCATTGGCAGCAATCCAACCACTTGCCCATGCATGCTGGAAATTGTATCCGCCAGTTATGCCATCAACATTCAACACTTCACCTACAAAATACAGTCCAGGAATTTTCTTACTTTCCAAAGTTGCTTGATTGATACATTCAAGCTTGACCCCTCCAGCTGTTACAAATTCTTCCTTGAAGGTAGTTTTACCTTTCACTTGATAAGTGTCGCTACAAATATTTTTTGATAGAAGGTTTGATGATTCTGTGGAAATATTTGCCCAGCTATCATCAGGCCGGATTCTACTTTTTTCAAGAATGTAATTCCACAAACGATTTGAAATATCAAATGGATTTTTATTGCCGATAAACTGTTTTGACAATTGCACCCGCTTTATTTTTATTTCCTCAAGCATAGCACTTTCATGAAAATTAGGTGCCCAATTCAATTTAACCTCAAATTCATAATTCATTTGATGCAATTCTTTTGCAGCACGTGCAGACATACGAAGAATAGCCGGACCACTCAATCCCCAGTGCGTTATCAATACAGGTCCTTGTTCTTGAATTTTTAATTGAGAAATCTTTACTCCAGTATTTGGGTTTGCAACCCCCATAAGCTGATGGAGATTTTTATCAGGAATATTAAATGTAAATAATGATGGTACTGGAGGTTCTATATCCAAGCCAATTTTTCTTAACCAATCAAACCCCGAATCCTTGGGATGTCCGCCAGTAGCAATGCATATAAAATCTGCATGAAAAATATGCTGCAACGCCCCTCCATCATTCATCAACATCTCAAAACCAGCCTCATTTTTTTTAATATCCAATACTTCTATCTGTAAATGAATTTCTACCCCTAATTTTTCAGCTTCATTCATCAAACAATCAATAATTGTTTGGGATTTATCTGATACAGGAAACATCCTGCCATCAGATTCTGACTTCAACAAAACCCCTCTGTCTGAAAACCATTTCACGGTGTCGTTACTTGAAAAAGAATACAGTGCCTTCTTCATAAAATTTTTTCCACGGGGATATGCATCGATCATATCTGAAACTTCTTCAGAGTAATGGGTTAAGTTGCACCTTCCCCCCCCACTAACTTTTACCTTTGATAGCAACTTATTTGATTTCTCAATAATTACAACCTGTAAATCAGGATTTAACCTAGCTGCATTTACGGCACAAAAAAAACCGGATGCACCACCTCCTATAACAATAAGTTTTTTATTTTGACTCATTTTGGCAACATCATAATTGAAGCAAACATTGCTATACCATCCCAAAAGTTCTTCAACTTAATATTCTCATTTTCAGCATGCTGATTGTTGTCATGATTAGCAATAGGAACAGTAATCGGATTTGTATTAAGTACCTTTTCAAATACGTACAATGGTAAACTACCACCTAAAGTTGGCATCAAAATTGGGGATTCACCCGTTGTCAATTGAACAGCCTTTGCTACCCTTTTTGCAATAAGATTATCTAAAGATGTCTTTTGGGCATTGTAACCATCCGAGCGTGATATCATGCATATTTTTTCATAGCGTGCCCTTTCTTCATCCGTTGGGATGTTCTCAGTTACATAAAACCCCTGGCTTTTTACATGTTCAATCACTTTGTTTTGTTGCCTTTTCCAATCGTTGCCTACAACAAGTCTCAAATCAATCGATGCCACTGCTTTAGTTGGGATTACATTCGCAGAAAGTTTCCCAACAGAAGCACTTTCTATACCATTAATGTTAAGGGACGGTAAATTGAGGGTATTATTGAGAGGACTAAGTATCTCTGATTTTTTAAAACCCAATTCTTTTTTCATTTGTTCATCTACAGATGGAACAAGAGACAAAGCTTTAATTTCAGAAGGCGTTAATGGTATCACATCATCATAAAAACCTTTTATGGTCACATAACCACTGTCATTCTTCATGCTCGATATCAGTTTGCTTAATTCCATGCCTGGATTGGGAGCCCAATTGCCGTAATGTCCAGAATGAAGTGGGCGTTTAGGTCCGAAAACAGTGAGCTCTAAATGTGTATCACCTCTAACTCCAAATACTACCTGCTTTTTACCTGACTGATGAACAGGTCCGTCACATATTACCCAAATATCAGATTTAAGCAAAGATTTGTATTTTGAAAGAATTTCTTCTAAATGCCCAGAACCTCGTTCCTCTTCACCTTCAAAAAAAAATTTGATGTTTACTTTTGGGAGTATGCTATTTACAAAAAGGGACGAATATCCATTTATAATTGCCATCACACCCGCCTTATCATCAGAAGCACCTCTTGCGTATATTCTACACTCGGGATCAATTGATAGTCCCTTAGAAGGCCAATTTTGTTGAACACCGCCATTTTCTATTGAATTGGAAAACAACTTTGGGGTGAAAGGATGTAAACCTTTAAACCATTTAGTTGAATCAACTGGTTGACCATCATAGTGTGCATAAAAGACAATTGTTTGAACAGCGCCAGGTACGGAAACTTCACCATACACTACAGGCGGTTGATTTGGAGTAATTGAAGTTAAGAGTTGTACATTTTTAATATGGTTTGATTCCATATATTTAACAATCCATGCTGCATTTCTGTTGATGTTAATGTTATCACTAGCAATATTAGGGATTTCTAGAAACTCAGAAAAAGACTGTAATATTTCAGATTGATTTGACTGGCAATATAATCTAACCTTATTTAATTCTTGTGAGCGTCCAAAAACTGAAAAAAATAAAAGGATTAATGAAATTATAGTTCTCATAGTATAAAGTTATGAGATAGGAGGGAAGAAAAGTGTTTAATAATTATCCACCAAGAAAGGATTGGCTATTTCTGATTCTATAATTTGTACGAAACTTGACAAAATATCTGCTTTACCACGTTTTATACATATTGTATGCTCATAATGAGCTGAAAATTTGGCATCTTTAGTTCTTACAGTCCAACCATCTTCATCATAAATAACATCTTTGGTACCTAAATTAATCATTGGTTCTATTGCAATAACCATTCCTTCTTTAAGCTTAGGACCAGTCCCCTTTTTTCCAAAATTAGGAACTTGCGGATCTTCGTGCAAACTTCTACCCAAGCCGTGTCCAACCAATTCACGGACAACACCATAATGATGTTTGCGTTCAGCAAAATCTTGGATAGCACAAGAAATATCACCTACACGATTACCTAAATGAGCTTTTTCAATCCCCAGTAGTAAAGAACTTCTAGTAACTGACATAAGAAGTTTATGCTCTTCTAAAACGGGTTGAATACCAAAAGTGTATGCACTATCGCCATGAAAACCATTTTTGTAAACACCTACATCTATTGAAACTAAATCACCTTCCTTTATTTCTTTTTTATTGGGGAAACCATGGACCACTGCATCATTGATAGAGATACAAGTTGCAAATGGATAACCCTTATAATTTTTGAAAGATGGAACAGCTCCATTGTCTAAAATGAATTCTTCCGCTCTATTGTTTAATAATTCAGAAGTAATTCCAGGTTTAAGAATTTTAGCTAATTCTGCAAGAGTCTGACTTACAAGTAAAGCGCTTATACGAATTAACTCTACTTCAGCAGAAGTTTTTAAATGAACCATAATTAAATTGAGGTGGGCGTAGCTGCTTGTCTTCCTTGAACCCTTCCAGCAGTCATTAAACCATCGTATTGACGCATCAATAAATGAGTTTCAATCTGTTGTAGAGTATCTAGAATAACACCAACCATAATCAAAAGTGAAGTACCTCCAAAGAAAGAAGCATAAGATTGTGTAATTCCAAATTGTTGTGCAACTCCTGGAAGAATACCAATCAAAGCCAAAAATATTGCTCCTGGTAAAGTAATTCGATCCATAACCTGTCCAATATAATCAGCAGTGGCTTGACCTGGTTTTACTCCAGGAATAAATCCATTATTCTGCTTTAGATTATCAGCCATTTGTTTTGGGTTGAAAATAAGAGCAGTATATAAAAATGTAAATGCAATTACCATTACACAGTATATGGTCATATACCAAATATTGCTTGGATCATTGAAGATTCTTGCAATACCTTTCCCTGATTCAAGATTCGTAAAAGAAAATAAAGTAGGTAAAAACATAATTGCTTGTGCAAAAATGATAGGCATTACACCAGAAGCATTAACTTTTAGAGGAAGAAATTGTCTTGCACCTGCTAAAGATTTACTACCAACAAGTTGCTTTGCATAACTAATTGGAACCCTTCTTACACCTTGTACCAATAGGATAAGTCCAAGAATAATAGCTATTAAAAAGGCAGTTTCAATCAAGAATAATAATAAACCACCACCACCACGGGTTTGTTTTGCTGCAAGTTCACCGATGAAAGAGTTTGGAAGCCTGGCTAAAATCCCAACCATAATAATGATTGAAGTACCATTGCCTAAACCTTTATCTTGAATTTTTTCACCTAACCACATTACAAAAAGAGTACCAGCTGTTAGTACGATTACTGTAGATATCCAGAAAAAAGGTTGATACGATTCAATGAGTGCATCTCTGCTTACATTCTTTAAATATGCTACATAAGCTGCTGCTTGAAAAACTGTAACAATTGCAGTAAGGTAACGAGTCCACTGATTAATTTTTGTCCTGCCACTATCTCCTTCCTTTTGTACTTTTTGCATTTGTGGAACCAAAATGGTCATCAATTGCATAAAAATGGAGGCAGAAATATACGGCATAATTCCCAATGCAAAAATAGATGCACTGGAGAAAGAACCACCAGCAAAAGTATCAAAAAGGCTTAACAAACCCTTTTTTGCACTCTCAAGATCAAGCTTGTTTGGATCAATACCTGGAAGTGGTACATGAGAACCTACTCTATAAACGAGAATCAAAAGGAGAGTAACAATGATTTTACTTTTTAGCTCATCAATGCTCCAAATGTTTTTTACAGTTTGAAAGAATTTCTTCACGTGAAATGTTTTTGTCTGTTTTCTAAGAAATGAAACTTAGGCTGGTAAATACCGATTATTAATTGATGATCTCAACAGAACCGCCTGCTGCTTCAATAACAGATTTGGCTTTTTCACTAAGTGCATTTACTTTAAAATTAACTTTTGAAGTAATTACACCGTTGCCAAGAATTTTTACTTTATCAGTACGGCTAATTAGACCGTTAATATAGAGTGTCTCCATATTAAAATCAGTTATACCATACTTTTCAACCAATGCTTCAACTTGTCCAAGATTGAATACTTTGTATTCAACACGATTTAGATTTTTAAACCCTACTTTAGGGAAACGACGTTGAATTGGCATCTGACCACCTTCACTAGCACGTTTGCTCTTGAAACCACTTCTACTTTGATGTCCTTTATTTCCTTTTGTTGAAGTACCACCTTTACCAGATGCTTCTCCACGACCTAATCTTTTTTCTTTTTTTGTAGCTCCTTTTGCAGGTCTTAATGTATGTAATTTCATGATGCTAAATTTTACTCAACGCAGTCTTAACTAGACCACTCGTATATTAATATTATATTTCTAATTAAAGTGTAACTTCTTCAACTTTGATTAAATGGTTTACTTTTCTAACCATTCCTAAAATTTGTGGAGTTGCTTCAACCTCAACAGTTGACTGTAACTTACCCAATCCAAGCGCTTGCATTGTTCTTTTTTGACGCTCAGGTCGATCAATTACACTTTTAATTTTTGTTATTTTTAACTTTTTCATATCTAAAACCCGTAAGGTATTTATAATGTTATTATTAATTATCTAAAGAGCTTATCCGTTAAAAACCTTCTTTAGTGGGATAGATCTTGTTTTTGATACACTAATAGGCTCACGCAACATGGCTAAAGCCTTGAATGTAGCTTTAACAACATTATGAGGATTTGCGGAACCAAGAGATTTAGCAAGTACATCAGTAATACCTACACTCTCTAATACAGCACGCATACTACCTCCAGCAATTACACCTGTACCATGAGCAGCAGGTTTTATAAATACCTTTGCAGCACCTTCTTTACACAATTGATCATGTGGAATGGTACCTTTCATTACAGGAACTTTGATTAAATTCTTCTTAGCATCTTCTATTCCTTTGGTAATTGCTTCCTGAACTTCTTTTGCTTTACCAAGTCCATGGCCAACTATACCTTGCTCATTTCCAACAACAACCAAGGCAGAAAAACTGAATGCACGACCACCCTTAGTTGTTTTCACAACACGGTTGATAGCTACAACTTTTTCCTTCAATTCAAGATCGCTGGCTTTGATCTTGCTAAATTTTACTTTTGACATTTATGTAATATTAAATTGAACAATTTAAAAACTAGAATTTCAATCCACCTTCTCTTGCACCTTCAGCAACAGCTTTCACCCTACCATGATACAAATAACCACCACGGTCAAATACACATGTTAATAATCCCAACTCAGCAGCTCTTTGTGCAATAGCTAAACCTACCAACTTACTTTTTTCAGTTTTATTGGATTTTTGAGCTACCAAACCTTTTTGCCTTGAAGAAGCTGAAGCTAAAGTATTACCATTAACATCATCTATGAGCTGAGCATAAATCTCAGTATTACTTCTAAAAACGCTTAAACGAGGCTTTTCTGCAGTACCAGATATCTTTTTGCGGATTGTGTACTTAATTCTCTGTCTTCTTAATGATTTTACATTCATCTTATTATAATTTTCCCCTGATTCTGCCAGGATATTTATAGATTATTTACCTGCTGACTTACCGGCCTTACGACGGATAAACTCACCTTTGTATTTAACACCCTTTCCTTTGTATGGTTCAGGCTTTCTTAATCCCCTAATTTTTGCAGCAACTTGACCTAACAACTGTTTGTCAATACCTTCTAAGAAAATCCTAGGATTGTCTCCTTTTTGTTGCGAAGTAGTTACTTTTAATTCACTTGGAATTTCAAAAATAATGTTGTGCGAATAACCCAAAGCCAAGTCTAAAAGATTTCCTTCACTTGCTGCTTTGAAACCCACACCTACTAATTCAAGCTCCTTTTTAAAACCTACAGTTACACCTTGAACTAAGTTGTTAATGAGAGCTCTGTAAAGACCATGCATAGCACGATGTCTAATTTGGTCAGTTGGACGCTTAACTTCAACGATGTTGTTATTAATATCAATAATGATATCACGATCAACCTCTTGCTTTAACTCTCCTTTTGGACCTTTTACAGTAACAACGTTATCCGATCCTAATGAAATTGAAACACCAACAGGCAATTCAATGATTTTTTTTCCTATACGAGACATACTATTTGATTTAATATCTTGAGGATTAAATTTTGGTGGTTTCAGTTCCGTATAGAGAACTTAGTACACACGCCAAACAACCTATTCAAGACTGCTTATAAATTAATATATATAACAAAGAACCTCTCCACCTACTTTTTGAGCTTTGGCATCTTTGTCTGTCATTACACCTTTAGATGTAGACAAAATTGCGATACCTAAACCATTTTTTACTCTTTTGAATTCAACAGGCTTTGC
>CANLED010000060.1 GCA_947489175.1 Chitinophagaceae bacterium
CCCTTTTCGTGGTCTGTATGAAAATTAATGGAGGCTTTGTTTGCTCCTTCAATTTTTTGTTGATGCTGACTCAAAACCAGAAACCGGGTATAGTTATTTTTAACATCATTGATTTTCGGTGCAATCATATTAAGTTCAAACATTTCCGCTGCCAAACTGCTGGCAATGGCGGCAATATGCTTACTTTTCTCCAGATGTACATTCTTTGCACTCAAGGCGGTATCATCAGTTTCTATTAACTTCCAAGGATATTTATTTAAAAATCCCAAACATTGCTGTAAAGCCATTGGGTGCGAATGCACTTCTGTGATGTCGTCTAGAGAGACACCTGGATTTACCATTAAGTTCTGATCTATTTGAAGATACACTTCACCTACAACCGACAAAGAAGATCGTTGCAAAAGATTATAATTCGGAAGAATGCTGCCGGCAATTGAATTTTCTATCGCCATGATGCCACCAGCCGTGCTGTTTTCATCAGAAGCTTCCTTAATAAGATCAATAAAAGTAGCACATGGTAGAATCTCTACTTTTTTCCCAAAAAATTTTCGGGCAGCAACCTGGTGAAAACTTCCCTCATAACCTTGTATGGCAATGGGTCTGTTTAATTCATCCTTAATAACTTTTTTACTCAATTTCTTCTTTGGCATCTGACACTTAATTTAAAAAAAAATCCCGGTAGCATTACCGGGATTCTTATGTTGATATGTTATTGTTTTATTTGTTCAACAAACGGATCCCGTACTACCGGTAAAGTAATAATAAAAATAAAAACGGGTTGATTTTGCTGTGCTCATAGAAACAAATATATGAAAGTGAATTAAGTTAAACAATATTATTAATAATTATTTCTTGATCCACCTGTTTCGGCATCATTCATTCGGATTCTTCTTCCTTTGAATTTCTTACCATCAAGTGATTTAATCATTTGGTTGGCAGCGCCTCCTTCAATTTCAACCCAAGTGTTCATGTCTTTCATATCAATTTTACCCAACACTTCTTTACTTAAGTCGCTCATATCCAAAATAAACTGCAAGAAACTGGCTTTATAGAAACCATCCTTTGTACCAAGGTTTACAAAAAGTTTTTTGAACCCTGCTCCTGTACTGCTTCCCCTGCCTTCATCTCTTGATGAACTACGAGAGATGGTTCTACCCTGACCTTGTCCTCGGCTAGTTTCACCACGCTCACCACGCTCACGTTGAGGTGCCTGACGATCAGAACGCCTGTCGTCGCGCATATTTAAATCTGCCGCATTTTCATAATACTGGAGGAAACGATCAAATTCCAAGGCTGCAACACGTTGTAGAATTTCTTCTTTGCTTACATCTTCAAACTTCTCTTTCAACAAAGGAATATAGGTTTCATATTCTCCATGAGAAATATCTGCAGTGAGAAGTTTTTCTATAAAATGGAAGAACTGCTTTCTGCAAACATCCTTACCTGAAGGGATATCCATTTTATGGAAAGTATTGTTGATAAGCTTTTCAATCTGACGAAGCCTATACAATTCCCTTGAAGTTAAGATGGAAACACAAACTCCGTTCTTTCCAGCCCTGCCGGTACGACCACTTCTGTGGGTATAAACTTCAATATCATCTGGAAGTTCATAGTTGATTACATGGGTGATATCCTTAACGTCAATACCCCTTGCAGCCACGTCCGTAGCAATAAGCAACTGGATGCTTTTTTCCCTGAATCGCCCCATCACCTTATCACGCTGCACTTGGGTAAGATCACCATGCAATGCCTCAATATCATAGCCTTCTCTGATAAGAGATTCTGTGATGGATTGAGCATCAGCCTTGGTTCTGGTAAAGATGATTCCATAAATACCCGGATTGAAATCAATGATGCGCTTCAATGTTTGGTAACGATTTACACCTGAAGTAACATAATGTTGGTGATCGATGTTCTCGTTTGATGAATTCATCCTGCCGATGGTGATTTCATGCGGCTTGTCCATATAACGCTTGCTTACCTGCCTAACTTCAGGAGGCATGGTTGCACTGAACAACCAAATGCTCTTTCTGTTGGGAGAATTTTTTAGGATGAATTCAATATCATCCCTGAAACCCATGTTAAGCATTTCATCAGCCTCGTCAAGAACAATAAAGTCTATATTATTAAGGTCAATGGCTTTTCTTTCGATAAGGTCGATCAAACGACCTGGTGTTGCAACAACAACCTGTGCACCTTGCCTCAAATCCCTGATTTGCTGGGAGATGGAAGCACCTCCGTAAACAGCAACAGTCTTAACCCCCTTCTTAAATTGGGCAAAGCTCATTAAGTCCTTCGTAATCTGCATACACAGTTCACGGGTTGGACAAACCATCAATGCCTGTGGAACACGGGCATTGGTATCAATTAATTGTAACAAAGGCAACCCGAAAGCCGCTGTTTTTCCTGTTCCTGTTTGGGCCAATCCAACAAAATCCTGGGTACCACTCAACAGTACCGGAATAGCCTGCTCTTGAATAGGAGTTGGTTCTGTAAAACCAAGGGAATGAATCCCTTTTAACAGTACCTCTTCAATGCCTAACTCTTCAAAACTCATATATATATTTTTACAAAGGTAGCCTTTATCTCCGAGATTGGAGTCTGATATAGCAACAGCCTGACTACCAGCAGGTTAGAGCAAAAAAAAAGCCATTCCGTAGAAACGGAACGACTTCAACGATTGCTTGCCATATGAAAAAAATCTTACTTAGCTGAATCAGCAGCAGCAGTAGTATCTGCAGCAACAGTAGAATCTACAGAAACTGTAGAATCAACAGTCATAGTAGAATCAACAGCAACAGTTGTTGAATCAGTTGTTGCAGCAGTTTCAGAACCTCCGCAAGATGCAAGAGCAGCCATAGCCATGATTACGAATAATTTTTTCATCCTTGAATTTTTTTGAATGTTTAAATTGAATAATTGTTAATTAATACGCAAAGTAAAAGAAAGTAACCCGCAATGAAAAAGTTTTTTTAAATAGTTTTTATGGGTTACTTATTAGACCTTGCATGTATTAAATAAACGCACGTGGGTATAACTGAACAGGAAAAAATAGCGTTCAAGGCCATTGGTAACAATGAAAAGGAAGCCATTGAGTTGGTCTATAAAGAAAATTATGGACTGATTCAACATTTTGTTGTCTATAATAATGGTACAGAAGACGATGCTAGGGATATTTTTCAAGAAGCTATGATGGTTCTCTATGAAAAGTCCAAACAACCTGACTTTGAACTCACTTGCCAAATTAAAACTTACTTGTATTCCGTTTGCAGAAGATTGTGGCTAAAGAAATTGCAGCATGCGCGAAGGATAGAAATGCAAATTGAAAACTTTGACAACATAGTACCTGTAGAGGAGGATCTGGAAGATCATGAAAAACTTACAAAGCAATATTTGATCATGAGAACTGCCATGGGAAAAATTGGTGAACCTTGTAAGAGTTTAATTGAAGCATTTTATGTACACCACAAAAACATGCAAGAAATTGCAGGTTTCTTTGGTTACACAAATGCAGATAACGCCAAAAACCAGAAGTATAAATGTCTGGTCAGACTGAAGAAACTATTCTTTGCACAATATAAAAATCAATAAATGGACCAATTGCAATTGGCTGAAAATGTAGAAAAGTACCTGAGGGGTGAACTTAATGATGCTGAAAAAAAAGCTTTTGAAGAGGCTAGACAAAATTCTGCAGAGTTAGACCAAATGGTTGTTGAATATCAATCGTTCATTGAACAAATTGAACGATATGGTGATGTTAGGCAATTCAAGTCAACTTTATACGACACTCATCAAACCCTTCAAGAAGATGGATTCATCAAAGAATTGAAAATTAAAGCTTCAGCAAGAATCATCAATTTGTGGAGTCGCTATCGCCGTGTTGCTGTTGTTGCTGCCTCCATAGCAGGTATTACTGCTTTGTTCATCAGTGGAATGATAACACTTTTCTCTCCAAAAACCCCTTTTAATGACATAGAAGAACTTAGAAGGAAAGTTAGTAGCCTTGAAAGACAATCATCTAACCAGCGCAACGAATTAAACAAGTTCAAAAGTAAAATTGAACCTGGGGCTTCAGTTAAATTTGGTGGTACTAGTTTTATGATAGATGCAAAGGGATACCTAGCAACAAGCGCACACGTATTAAAAGGCGCCAAAAAAATCTATGTGCAAAACCACGAAGGAGAAGAGTTTCTTGCTGAAATTGTTGAATCAGACCAAATTGCTGACATCGCAATTTTGAAGATAACAGATGCAGACTTCAAACCAAGCAAACAATTGCCTTATGGGTTTGCAAAAACAACAACTGATCTCTCTGAACCTGTTTACACCCTTGGCTATCCAAAAGATGAAATTGTGTATAACGAAGGTTATTTAAGCTCCAAGACAGGTTTAGATGGAGATACTCTTTCTTGTCAACTCACCATATCTGCAAATCCAGGAAACAGTGGTGGACCAGTCCTCAACAAAAATGGTGAAGTAATTGGCATATTAAGTGCAAGACAAGCATCAGCCAACGGTGTTGTATTTGCCACCAAGTCAAAAAACATTTACAAATTGCTACAAACAATGAGGGAAAGCGACACATCAAATACGGTTAAAATCCACAATAATTCTTCTATTAAAAATATAAACCGCAGCTCACAGGTTAAAAAAGTGCAAGAACATGTTTATATGGTTAAGGTTGTGCTTGGATAAATGATTTCAAATCAATAAGAAAGGCTGCTTCAATTGAGGCAGCCTTTCTTATTAATGCATTCTTTTAAACCAACTGTTATAATTACTAAATAAGAAATTAAAATTTAACCCAAAAATATCAATACGCTGTCAAACTATTATTTCCACAAACCAGATGGATAAACTCCTGTAGACAATAAATCATCAATGCTTTGCTTCACTGCTGGTGCATCTTGCTTATACGTTACGCCAAACCATATAGCAGAAGTAGGTATCACTTCAATGCTACATGCTTCATCTTTGATGAATTGATCAGCAACAATTGGAATAAAAAACTCAGACTTTTCTACAGTACCGTATGATGCTAAAAACTCATTAAAAAGTTGCTGAGAAAATCCAAAAACAGAAGGATTGAAACACCAGAAATTCATTGAAACCATAGTATCCAATGATAATGTCTCTGGAAGCTGCCCATCATCACACTTTACAAATCCATCTGCCTTTGCAATATTCAAACGCTCCCTAACTTCAACCAAATGTCCAAACTCATTTAAAGCACAAACACCCCTGTTAACAGTTCCATGACTCGACAATGTCTGACTAAGTTCATAAGCAACAATGGCATAACAATTGTCGTTACATGATGTCGTTAGAAAATCATAAGCCTTTACAAAAGCATCAAATCCATAAAAATCATCAGCATTGATTACAGCAAATGGTTCATTGATAACACCCTGTGCACACAAAACAGCATGCGCTGTACCCCATGGTTTTGTTCGGGTATCAGGCCTCGCAAAATTTTCCAAATGAGCATCCAAATGCTGATATACATACTCAGTCTCAATTTTACCATTAAGTTTAGGCTCAAAAATCGCCTTGAACTGCTCAGCAAAATCTTCCCTGATCACAAATACTATCTTGCCAAATCCAGCTCTAATGGCGTCATATATTGAATAATCCATAATCGTTTCTCCTTCAGGACCAAACGATTCGATTTGTTTCATGCCTCCATATCTTGAGGCCATTCCTGCTGCTAGTATCAAAAGTGATGGTTTCATCAGTTGTTTATTTGAATGCAAAACTAAACTGAATAAATGAAGACAACAAACACGAACTTTGTTTTATACATGCTACAAAAAAGTATCATACAGAAGTTAGATGAAGAACTTTTTAAAAATCAACTCATTGATGTTGACATGCTGCGCTTAGACCAATTACATCCTGTTGTTTCTGGCAACAAAATATTTAAACTGAAGCATTATCTTAACAGAGCAAAAGAAGAAAAAAAAACAAACATTGTTACTTTAGGAGGCTATCATTCAAACCATTTGGTAGCAACATCTTGCGCCTGCAATCAAGCCGGCCTAACTTCAGTTGGAATTGTACGAGGAGAAAAGCCCAAATCATTTTCCGATACTTTGTTAAACTGCGTTGAATATGGCATGGACATCAAATTTTATCCAAGAACACAGTTCGATGCGCTAAAGAAAAAGGATCTTGAAAATGAATTTTCTGCTAGCGTCATTATTCCTCAAGGAGGATATGGAAATTTGGGGGCAAAAGGAGCAAGTGAGATACTAACAAACCACAACACAACACCATATCACTACATATTGGCATCCTGTGGAACAGGAACAATGGCTGCCGGGCTTATTAACTCATCATCCCCAAAACAACATCTTCATTTTTTTTCTGCACTAAAAAACAATTTTTCTATCCATAACGAAATCAAAAACTTATTGATTCAGCCAGCAGAAAAAACGAATTATGAGCTACACTTCGACTATCATTTCGGGGGATATGCAAAAAAGAATACCCAATTATTTGAAGTCATGAATTCCTTTTATGAAAAACATAAAATTCCAACAGATTTCGTGTACACAGGGAAAATGGTTGCTGCATTTTATGACTTGTTAAAAACAAATTTCTTCCCAGAGAAATCACGCATATTATTAATTCACAGTGGCGGACTCCAAGGAAATAGATCGCTCAAAAACAATGAACTGATGTTTTAACAGAATCCAGTTCTATCTTTGCTATAGATGAAGAAAACAATTTTTTATTCAATAGTCATTCCCCTTGTTTTTTTATTGTCATTGCAAAAAATGCATGGACAAGACACACTTCCATCATTTAGTGTAATTGAACGAAGTGGGAAAATAATTATAGGATGGATTAATCCCAATCCGGAACTTAAGCAAATCATCATCCAACGTTCTCTTGATTCAACAAAAGGATTTCGATCTATCATTTCAATGCCAGATCCAAAATCATACACAAATGGATATTTGGACAAATCCTCTGATTCAGTAACATATTACTACAGGCTATTTTGTACAAAACCTGGTGGCAGATATTTTTTTACAGACATCAAAAAAGCGATCAAAGAAAAAATAAAACCCATAACACCTCTTGAAAAAGAATTACTAGGATCAATCTCTTCAGAAGAGTTTGTATTTAATTCAAAAACTGGGCAAAAACTGCAAATCACAAAACCAACTTCAACTATAATCGATCCAGGTAAAATGGATAAAACCATAAAAAAAGACAGCGTTATAAATGAAAATATTTTCCAGCCGTCTGGACTAATTTTCACCAACAACGAAGGAAACCTTATAATCGTGTTACCTGATCCTGAAAAAAAGAATTTTTCTCTCTTCGTCTATCAAGAGGATGGAGAAATTGTTTTTAGAATGAAGAATATCAAAGAATCAAAATTATTGATAGACAAATCTAACTTTATCAGCAGCGGATGGTTTAAATACGAATTGTTTGAAGGTCATAAATCCAGGGAAAAAAACAAGTTTTTTATCCCTCCACAGAATAAATAATTTGACAATCAAATACCCGCTCAAAATTATTCCTAATTTCTTGCTCAACCTCTTCAATGTCAATTTGCTTCCCCAATTCCTTTTCTAAGGAAGTTACCTGCTTATCAACAATCCCGCAGGGTACAATTGATGTAAAATAACCCAAATCAGTATTTACATTCAATGCAAATCCGTGCATTGTAACCCACCGGCTACAGCGAACGCCCATGGCACATATTTTTCTTGCTTTCATTTTTATTTCCGGATCTATCCAAACACCAGTTTCACCGGGGCTTCTATCTCCTTTTATACCATAATGGGCTAAAGTCAAAATGATCACTTCCTCTAGAGCCCTCAAGTACTTTCCAATATCCGTATAAAATTTCTCAAGATCTATAATCGGGTATCCTACTATTTGTCCAGGCCCATGAAAAGTTATATCTCCGCCCCTATTTGTCTGATAATAACCTATATTTCTTTTGGCAAGCTCTTCTTTGCTGATAAGCACATGCGCTTCCTTGCCACTTTTACCCAAGGTGTAAACGGGAGGATGCTCACAAAAAAGCAAGTGATGTTGTGTATCAGCCACCTCTCCTTTCTTTGCAGCCTCAATTTTAAGGGCAGTTGTCTCATTCAACAAAGCCTCCTGAAACCGCCATGCCTCCCCATATTCCATCACCGAAAGATTCCTAAATAAAACCTGCTGCTTCATCTCTTTTAGTATTGACTGAATAAACACGATATCTTTGTAAAAATACGCATTATGTCGCTTGCAGATCAGCATGAAATTGTAGAAGAAGAAATAACCACAGATGGTTCGGAAGAATTGTATGAACGCCTTACGCTTGTAGTAGATAAAGGACAGGAACCTTTGAGGATTGATAAATTCCTTTTATCAAAGGTGGTCAACACTTCGCGCAACAAAATCCAATTGGCTATAGATACCTCAATGGTTTTGGTGAATGACAAGCCCACAAAAGCCAATTACAAAGTAAAAGCCTTCGATAAAATTATCTTTTACTCAGACACCACCCCTGAAACGTACAACATTGTTCCAGAAAAGCTTGATCTGAACATAGTTTTTGAAGACGACCATGTGCTTGTAGTAAATAAACCAGCTGGAATGGTTGTGCACCCGGGTTCGGGTAACTGGAATGGCACACTCATAAACGGAGTGGCATGGCATTTGCAACAACAGCAGCCTGATATATCAGAAAGTAAATTGCCCAGATTTGGCATGGTTCACCGAATTGACAAAAACACAACAGGGCTACTCGTGTTGGCAAAGTCTGAGATCGCCTCCGTAAAACTTGCAAAACAATTTTTTGACCATACCGTTGAACGCAAATACATCGCACTTGTTTGGGGTGGATTCGACGAAAATACCGGAACCATCAGGGGAAATGTGGCAAGGCATCTAAGATTGAGAAAACTGATGGATGTTTTCCCAGATGGCGACCATGGCAAAGAAGCCATTACACATTACAAGGTGTTGGAAGACATGAAATATGTTAGCTTGATTGAATGTGAGCTAGAAACAGGAAGAACGCATCAAATTAGGGTGCACATGCAACATGTAGGACATTCACTTTTTAACGATGATGTGTACGGTGGCGATCGAATTTTAAAAGGGACTGTTTTTACAAAATACAAACAGTTTGTAGACAATTGCTTTAATATCTGCCAACGACAAGCACTTCATGCACAAACACTTGGATTTATTCACCCTTTCACTGG
>CANLED010000061.1 GCA_947489175.1 Chitinophagaceae bacterium
GATGGAGATTTATCTCGAAAAGTGAACGAGGCCGTTAATAAAACTACGGTAATGAATGACGAAGATTCAGTTGAGATGATTCAGACAAATGTTCCGCTGCAAATGAAGCCGATAGCTCAGGTTGCGCATGTTGTAGGCATCATTTTAGGATCACCAGAATTCCAAAGAAAATAAAAAAATATTCAGATGATAAATAGAAGGGCTTTTATGAGATCTGGAGCAATGGCTGTATTTGCAGCAGGTATGGGTGGAGTTCCATCATTCATTACAGCCACTGCGGGGGAAAGGAAAATCATCCATCCCTATAAAAAGACCAAAACATTGGTATGCATTTTCCAAAGAGGAGCAATGGATGGACTCATGGCAGTATCTCCATACAATGACCCCAATTTAAAAGCTTTAAGGCCCGGATTATTTATGAGTCCAACTGCTTCAGAAGGCAGTTTGACAGACTTAGATGGTAAGTTTGGATTGCATCCTTCTTTGTCTTCCTTGTATCCTTTTTTTGTTGAAGGCAGGATGGCCATGGTTCATGGCGTGGGTAGTCCCAATACCACCCGAAGTCATTTCGATGCGCAAGATTATATGGAAAGTGGCACTCCGTTTATCAAAAATACACCCAGTGGATGGTTAAACAGGGCAGTAGGGTTGACAGGGCATGATGCAACGCCATTCAGTGCTGTTAGTTTAACAAACGCACTTCCTAGGTCGTTTTACGGACCACAAGATGTGCTGGCAATTAGCAATTTAGAAGAGTTCGCGTTGCAAATGAAAGGCAATCCACAAGCAACAAAAATGACTGCAAAATCATTTGAACAACTTTATGATCAAACGTCGAATGACTTGCTAAAACAATCTGGAAAGGAAAGTTTTGAAGCCATGAAAATGTTGGATCTACAATTAATAAAAAACTACAAAACAGTGCAAGGGGTGGTATATCCGAATTCTGCTTTGGGGAAGTCATTGAAGCAGATTGCCATGCTCATTAAAATGAATGTGGGATTAGAAGTTGCATTTGCCGAATCAGGAGGTTGGGATACCCATTTTGCGCAGGGCACCACCAATGGTTTGTTTGCCAGAAACTTGAAAGATTTTAGCGAAAGCATCGCTGCATTCTGGAAGGATATGGAGGCATATCAGGATGATGTAACGGTGATGACCATGACTGAGTTTGGACGAACGGTGCATCAAAATGGAACTGGCGGAACAGATCATGGCAGGGCAAGCTGTTTGTTTGTTTTGGGAAATGATGTAAAAGGCAAGAAGGTTTACAATCAGATGGGAACATTGGCCAAAGAGAACCTAGAAGACGGGCGCGACCTGCCAGTAACAACAGATTTTAGGTCAGTATTTGGTGAAGTCGCCAATAAACATCTCGGCTTAATAAAATCAGAAAACTTATTCCCAGGTTGGAAGGGAGATGCAGTTGGCATCATGAAAAACTAAATATCTCGCTATCTTTAATCCAGCAAAATCATGATTTTATTTGATTATTTTACAGTTAATTTTATGAATAATCAGGTTGAAATCAACATAAAAGGATTAAAAAAAATACAATGGTTCAAAGACATTTTGGAATAGGGATAATCGGTGCTGGATTGATTTCTCATGTTCATGCTTTGGCAATTGATCACATTGCAAATGCCAGTGTCAAAGGGGTTTTTAACATCAACAAAGAAAAGGCAGATACATTTGCGTTGAAGCACCATTGCATTGCATACGATACCTTGGATGAGATGCTTGTTCAGCCTGAAATTGACATTGTTTGCATCTGCACACCTTCCGGAATTCACCTCGATCCAGCCATCAAAAGTATAGAAGCTGGAAAGCATTGTTTGATAGAAAAGCCATTGGAAGTAACCTTGGAAAAATGTGATGAAATCATAGAAGCTGCAAAGAAGAAAGGGGTAAAAGTGGGTGTGATTTTTCCTTCCAGATTTTATGAATCAAGCAGGCAATTAAAACACGCAATTGAAGAAAAACGTTTTGGTGATATGGTATTGGGAGATGCTTATGTGAAATGGTACAGGAGTCCGGAATATTATGCTTCTGCTGCATGGAGAGGTACTTGGGCATTGGATGGTGGCGGAGCTATGATGAACCAGGGGATTCATTCCGTTGACCTTTTACAATGGTATATGGGTCCGGTAGAATCTGTGCAAGCATTTGCTGCCAATACGCGTCACAAGGGCATTGAAGTAGAAGACACAATCGTGGCAGTATTGAAATTTGCCAACGGCGCTTTGGGAAATATTGAATGTTCTACTGCTGTTTTTCCAGGTTCTTTGAAGCAGATAGAAATCATGGGAACGGAGGGAACAGCAGTTCAGGAAGAAAGCAGCTTGATTAAGTGGGAGTTTCAACATAAAATTGATTCTGATCAATTTGTTGTTGCCAAAACTACTGGAAATGCGGCACAGGGTGGAGTCGCAAATCCTGCTGATATTAGTTTCATCGGACATCAAAAACAGATCGAAGACATGATTCATGCAATTGAAACCGATGGCGAGGTATTGATTGATGCCATTGAAGGACGAAAGTCTGTTGAAATTGTATTGGCCATTTATGAAAGTGCTAAGACAGGGAGGTTGGTGAAGCTATGATCAATAATGAAGGGGCCTCATTTTCAGGTGCTCGATTGCTTCATAAATTTTATCTGATTCAGTTTTTATTCTCAAGTAATTAAAGCCATATTTTGTTGGACTGAAATGAAACTCTGTTGAGGGAATATTTTCCCCATTAATTTTCAGGGCTGAATTTAATTGAGACATGTCCCATTCAATTTTTATCGTTTTGGCTTTCGTTATTTTCAACAATTTTGGTGAAAAATAAAAGGGTGATATTTTTGAAGCAACAGAATCATGAGCTACAGAAAAATGATCGGTTAATGCCAATTCAAGCAGCTTTGAATTGCTTTGTTTTTTAAGTTTTATGCAAAGTTTCCCTTTCATGGTCATCGGGAAATTCCACACCCCATTATTTACACTACCATGAGTTGTCCATTGAATAAGCCCGTTCTTAAAATTATCTTTTTGCGATTTTTCTTCAAGCCAATGTTGATCAAACATAAAAACGGATGCCTCCTCTCCTTGTCCTGATACAACTAAAATTTTGCCATTGTCTAATTCTACTGCTGACGGATAGGCTGTACCTCGATCTCCTCTTTTGACAGGTTTTGATGCGGGACTTACCAAGACTTCTCTGAATCCTTTCCAAGATGCTGCTTCGTCGGTTGAGAATGCAGCATGCAGGGCCTCTCTTCCTCCATTGGCATAACTCCTGTTGTCGTCGTATCGCTGGTCTTGATTCAAAAAAAGGATGATTTTTCCGTTTTTTAACCTGAGCGTGCTAGCCGGTGAATCCGAAGAAATGAAATCCGACTGTTTAGGTTCCTCCCAAGATGTACCTGAATCATGAGAATAGGTTTCATACAGAAATCCTTTATTGGTTCTGATGAGCATCCAAATCCTGCCATCATTCAATTCAATGGCATTGGGTTCAACTGCGCCATAGCGAGTAACCTGGTTTTTGTCAATTGGAATTTTCAATGTGGAAGATGATTTTACCCAGCTCATGCCGGCATCATCAGAATTGAGTGTGATCACTTGAAACAATCCGTAATCAGTATCTCCATGGGTAGGTTTATTGGCTCTTGATGTGTCTGATTCACTCATTGGAATAACAAGTCTTCCGTTTTTGAGTTGTATAAAGCCTCTTATCGAGCCAACATATCCATTGAATATCATGTTGGGGGCAGTCCATTTTTCTCCTGGCTTTTTATTTGTATACCATAGGTCGAGGTGCCTACCCCTGTATCCTAGGTTACCTGGTTTGAAAATATGGTAAATGCAGTGGATTGTTCCGTCCTTATCTTGCATCACCTGATTTGCATAATAAGCTTCTCCGGGTAAATCAAATTCAACTTCAGGAGTTTTCCATGTCCATCCCAAATCTGTTGATGTGATAGACATCATCTTATCTGCTTTGCCGGGTCTGTTTATGTAAAATATTTTTATCAGTCCTGATTGAAGTTTAATCAATGTTGACTCATTCGTTGGCGCTTTTGTTATGACAACAGGCGCCTTTACCATGTTGATGTTTGTAGGTTTTTCTCTTGCCCTCATTCCGAAGGGTATCTCTGATTCGATGGTGTCTAAACCAATGATAGGTTGAGTAGGAAACAGGTTGAGGGCAAGAGTTTTTGATGAAGCCATGCTGCACAGCATAACCAATAAAATTATTGGCTTAAAATATGTAAGTTTTATCTTGAATATTTTTCTAAGTGGAAGCATGTTTAAAATATCATTATTTGATGAAATCACTTTCTAGCAAGGTCATTCTTAGTTCACCAAACATCGTTGTAATCCAAATTTCTCCTGGGTTTTTTTCTAGCACGTAGGGATAAGTTAGTTGGCTCTTGGGCTTGGTTGTTTTTGCAATAACAGTAGGGATGCTCCAGTTCATTCCTTCGTCTTCAGAAAACATGATAGACAGTTCCTGACGGTGGTTGCTTACGGGTACTTCAGACCAATTGTTGTCGCCGCCACTCATCGGAAATGTATTTTTTCCTTGCGGCAAATTGTGGTTCCAAAGCAACATAAGACGGCCGCTTTGCAATCTTGTTAGCAAGGCAGGTGCTGAGCTTGCTTTGATTGAAGTTGATTTGAAATTAGTCCATGTTAACCCCTTGTCTGTAGAGGTTGTTTCCCATAACGAACCCCAGTTTGTTCTCATGTACATTAGAAGCTTGCCATCTTTTACTTCTTCAAGTGTAGATTCCGTAACGCCAGAGTGGTGGCCAATTCCACCAAGGTCTATCACGTTGCTCTGTTTCCAACTTTTGCCTTCATCAGCACTAGTGTAAGTTAGTACAGTATGGTGTCCTGGGTTATGCCTCATCATCATTGTAGTGAAAACAACATGTCCATCTTTTGTTTCAATTATGTCTCTGACTGCTCCTGTCCAGTCATCATGTAGTTTGATTGGTTCACTCCAGGTTTTGCCATTGTCTTCGCTTCTTACTGTATAAGTAGGCAAAACTGTATTTGCTGCATCATGGATATCATCTTTCCACAACAAAGGTGATCTTTCAGCATCGTTTGTGAATGCCAATATGATGGTTCCTTTTTTGGTTTTAATTAATGCTCTCTCAACCCTTATTATAAATTTTTTAGGGTTTTTAAATATTGGATAAGCAGTCCAAGTGCTTCCATTGTCGTTGCTTGTATAGCAATTTGTTGTATCAATTGTCAATATTTTTTTCTTAGAAATATTTACAAACGGCCCTATTCTTAATACACCTAATTCATTTGTTTTTGGGTGAATCCAAATTTGGTTGGATGTTTGTTGCCCTTCATTTACATTGATTGTATCAGTTGGTCTGTTGGGTATATTTTGTGAGAGTGAAAACAACGGGAACATCATTATTATTTGCAAGAAAAATGCAGCAAAATTTTTTACGCTTTTTTTGTTGAAGTTAAATTTCATGGCTGTTGATTTTTTGTTTTGATTTTTTAATATGGCATTTGATATCAGCTAGTAAACTTTGTTGGTTGGGTGCATCCCATCTAATTGTGCATGAAGGGGGCAGTTGAGAAAGCATTTGTAATTATTTTACGATCTACTAGTGATTTTTTTATGTTGTACATCCAGTTTCGTGCTAAGTCAGGCAGAAGTACATTCATCAAGCTCTTTGAAAAAAGTTGTTGTAAACGCATTGATTCTTCAGTTTCATTGTTGAAGCCTGCTGTATAAAGTTGTTTTAGTAGTTTGATGAAAAGTACACCACCTCCCGTAACAACGCCATCAGCGCCCATAAGGAGGCTAGCATCATAAACAGATTCATCACCTTGCATGATTGTTCCAGGCCTTGAGCCTTTGTTGGGATATCTTCTTAATAATTCTGCAAATGCGCTGAATTGGCAGGCGGAATCTTTGATTCCAGCTACATTATTGAGGTTGAGAATTTCGTCAATCGTATCTACGCTAGGAGAATTACCTGTTGATCCGGGTGCATTGTAAAAAATCAATGGCTTGATAGAAGCATCTGCTGTTTTTTGGATATGTTCAACAAGGCTCTTGGGATCTGGAAATTTATAGTAAAAAGGGGAGGTACAAACAATAAAATCTGCCCCTAAAGTTTCAATAGCTTTTAGGTTTTCAATTGTTTTTCTTGTAGAGGCACCAGATACGGTGGCGAGAACTGGAACTCTTTTGTTGGCATGTGCAACGGCAGTTTCTACTGTTAAGATGCGTTGTGTATCAGAGAGTGCGACGCCTTCGCCCATGGTGCCAAGAACCATTATGGCATCAGCTCCTTCGCCAATGCAATAATCTATTAGGTTTCTTAAAGATGTTGTATCTACATCTTCATTTTCAAGTAGGGGCGTAGGCAAAGCTATTACTACGCCATGGAGTCTTTTGTCAATCATTGGAATAATTTTAGGTTCAACCAAGATAATAAATATGTACGACATATTGGTCGATGACCGTAAAATCCCCTAAAATAATTAGATTTTTTCCATGAAATACCTCAAATGGCTTTGCATTTTATTTCTGAATTCTGAAGGTGTTCCATGCTTTAACTCATCCAAAAGGTCTCTATGCGTTGCGTTTATTATCGCATTCATTGTTTTCTGCTTGGTGGTGAGCCCACTGTCTACGTAATCAAAAATTGGCATGAGCATTTCTTGAAAGCGAAGGATGGTTTTGTTGCCTGAGATGCGCTATAGCATGGAATGAAACTCAATATCATATTTCAATCTATCAATTCTATTGGTTGTTTTTTCTTCTTTTTCAACGATTTCTTCCAATTTTTTCAATAATTCGGGTGTTTTTCGTAGAAATAGGATTTCTCCTATTCCCATTTCTATAACAAGGCGCATTTCGAATATGTCTTTCATGGTTTCGCCATCCAACAGTTTTGGATCCATTACCCGTTGCATGTTGGTGAGCACGTCTGGTCTGGTTATGACCATGCCCCTATTTTTTCTTGATTCAATAATTCCGAGCATTCTGAACCTTGAAATGGCTTCTCTCACAGCTGTTCTGCTTACACCCATCGCATGAGCAAGGTCCGTTTCTTTGGGTAGAAGGTCGCCTGGGTTGAAGTTTTCATTTTTAAGGTATTCTTCAAGGCGGATTTCTATTTTGTCTACTTGAGATAAGTTATCGACTCGCTTAAGTCTGGTTAATGGCATAGTTGTGTGGGGTTTGTTTTGCCAATGTGAATTGGATTGCAAATCTCGGTTTATTAAAATTGTTAAAAAAAAGTTGTTTTATAGAAAATATTGTTATTATTGTAATATGTACGACATATATGGGTTTTCAACAATAAACTTAAAACTACAACTGACGCGTATGAAAAAAGTATTACTGATTTTAAGCATTTCATTCTTATGGCTGGGTTCAATTCTAGCTCAGGGTTCAAAGATTTCAGGAAAGGTTGTTGCCTCTGAAGATGGAAGTCCATTGGCAGGCGTTTCAATTAGCATCAAGGGGAAGTCTTCCGGAGTGCAAACAACCAAAGAAGGTACCTTCACTATTGCTGCGGGTCCAAAAGATTTGTTGGTTGTTTCGTTTGTGGGATACCAAACCCAGGAAATTCGATTGGGTGAATCATTGACAGTTGAAGTTTCGCTCAAGCCAGACGGAGCGAAATTGGGTGAAATTGTTGTGATTGGCTATGGTACCCAATCTAGGAGAAATGTTACCAGTGCAATCTCAAAGCTTGATGCCAATGTGTTGGCATCTGTTCCTAGGGCGAATATTGGTAGTGCATTGCAGGGTTCTGTGTCAGGTTTGCAGGTAGTGAATTCGACCGGAACTCCAGGTGCAGCACCTTTGATTATTTTGCGGGGTGGTGCCTCAATCAATAACCCTGGTTCTCCTTTGGTTGTTGTTGACGGAATCATCCGAGCATACAACGATATTTCTTCAAATGATATTGAGTCGATTGAATTGCTTAAGGATGCAGCAGCAACGGCCATTTATGGGGCGAGGGCAAACAATGGGGTTATCTTGATAACAACCAAGCAAGGTAAGGTTGGATCTGCACAGATTTCATATAAGTATACAACTGGATTTAATAAGAATAGACCGGGTTATGAGTTTATGAATGCAAAGGACTTTATCTACTATAATAGGTTAGGGAATTTAAATTCACAAAGAACACTCGCTCAAGTTAATGCAACCCGTGGATATGGATTGTTAACAGGTGCTGCAGATTTGGGTTCTTTTGATATTCGGGCATATACTCCTGCCAATGCAAATCTTCTTAGCATGGGATGGGATACAGTAGGAGATCCTTATGGTGGAACGATTATTTTCAAGGATCATGGTGGTGAAATGAATGACATTATTTTCAGAAATACAAGAACCCAAGATCATTTTGTTAATTTAACCGGTGGGAATGACAAAGGGAAATATTATGCGAGTTTCAACTATTACAATGAAGACGGCGTTGTAATAGGAACAGATTATAAGCGTTTTACAGCAGACATAAATGGGTCATATAAAGTAAAACCCAATGTTGAGGTTAGCTCGAGTGTGAATATGTCGACATCATCTCAACTCGGCACCATCGCTTCAGAATCAAATACATTTTACAGGAGTTTGGCAGTCTGGCCAACTTTCAACCCTTGGTTAGATTCTGCCAAAACACTTGCAAACCCAGGCAACTCTAATACAGACGGTAATCCAGTGTATTGGTTGAACAAAACAAAAAGAACTAGTGAGGTAAATCGTATTACAGCATCAGCAGGAATTAAATGGGATATTACAAAAAATCTATATTTAAAGGCTACAGGAGCTGCTTATTTATTAGAAAATCTAGATGAATCTTTTACAAAGGCTACTCAGTTATATCCAAATGTTTTTGCAACTCCGCAGACTTATAATAATACATCAAGGCCATCCATTGCTAGTTTTTCGCGGTCATTCCAAACCCAATACAATGCTATATTAAACTACACAAAGACATTCGAAAAACGCCACAATGTTAATGCAATGCTTGGTGCAGAGTTTTTTGATACAAGGGCTTTTGATATGCAGGTTTATGGAACAATTGCACCTACAGATGAAATTCCGACAGCAAATGCATCTACTGTTTTTGCAGCGGGAAACAATTACTCTACAAGATCTGAATATGCAATTGCTTCTACTTTCGGAAGGTTAAATTATGATTACGATCAGCGTTATTTACTTTCTTTAGT
>CANLED010000062.1 GCA_947489175.1 Chitinophagaceae bacterium
GTAGAAATAGCTATGCTAGCTGTGGATGATTCTATGGTTTTGCTATCCAATAAAAAATTATCTGAGTCTTTTTTAGTGGTTAAATCAACCTTTACCCCAGCACTTGGGATTTTAGATGAAACATTTACGTTAAATGTATATGTTCCTGAACTTGCTGAAGCAGTTGCCGTACCTGGATCAGGGTCAATTGTAAAGGAAATATTTTCTTCTGTTACTACAACAGGTGGTGGCACCGGTGGTGTGGTTTTAGCTTTTTTGCAAGAAGTTAACATACTCAACGATAACAAAATAGCACTATAATAAAGGACTTTCCTCATGTTCAATTTTTTTTAAAAATAAGAAGAAAAAACAATTTTTACCAAATATTCCTTGGACAAAGGTCCCCAAATTTATTATTGAGCGTAAAACCAAGTACAATTTCATGTGTTCCTCTGTTCATTGTACTCAATAAATACTTTCCCCTGTTCAAATCATACGAGTAACTGATGTTAACAGTTTGAGCTACATTCATTCCCACCATGCCTGCCAATCCATCACCATTTCTTAAGTTTCCACCAATCCACAATAAATCTCTGTACTGAATTTTTGTATTGAAATCCAATGATACAGGAGTTGATGCAATGTACCTTACCATTACAGATGGAATGGCCGATATATCAGGACCAAGCTGTAATCTATATCCTGCGGTAGCAAATATATGTGGTACCAATGTTGATTTGTAAGCAGCATCATCTACTAACTTTATTTTAATGGGAATAATTTGTTGAGCAGATAATCCAATGAAATACTTTGATGAATAAATCCATAATCCTGCATTCAATTCTGGTGTCAATTTTGTTAAATCACCAGTATTGTTACCGATGGCAGGATCAAATGAATTTGCCAAAGTAATTTTACTTCTGTTGATATTGGTGGATGAAAACCCTAGCCCAAATCCTGCTGCCAAACTAGTTCTTGCTGATAATCCTTGATGATATGCATAAGTTGCATAAGTTGTACTTCTATTGATATATCCTGTCTGATAATTCACTACCGTAAATCCCAATCCATGATGGGGTTCTGCAGCTGCATAGTTGGCCCAATATTCGCTACCACGGGGGTTACCACCTTGCATTTCAAAGGAAGAAACAGACCCGCGGTAATCTTTTTTGCCAATGGGCCCATGTATAGTGGCATAAAATGTTTTGGGTGCCCCATCAATGCCTACCCACTGATTTCTTGCGCTTAACTTAACGTCTACATAATTCTCAATTCCACCAATGGCAGGATTCACAATATAATTGTTCATGATATATTGTGTATAGTGTGGGCGCTGTTGCGCCGATGTATACTGACTCAAAAACAACAATACATAAACTATTCTCTTCATCTCAATTATTTAATGATGGTAACGTAACCTGCAATTTTACTTCTTCCACTCTTTGGATCAATTACATAATAATAGGTTCCCGAAGGTAATGGATTTCCTTTATAAGTCCCATCCCAAGAGGTTCCGTAACCAATCGATCTGTAAACTAACAACCCTTGAGTGTTGAACACTTCTATGATACAGCCAGGGTATTGGTCTAAGTACTTTACTTCCCACCTATCATTAAATCCATCATTGTTAGGCGTAAAAGTATTCGGTGGTTTTGGCAATTTAAGCACTGTAACCAGTAAGTCATCAAATGAAGTACAACCTCCCCTACCTGTTACTGCTAATGTATAAATGACATCTTGTTGTGGAAATACAACCTTAGGTTGTAGTACATACCTTTCATTTAAATAGATGGCTGGATCCCAAAAATAGGTCAAACCATTGCCCGAAGCTGTTGCATTGATAATTTTTTGTCCATCATCCAAAACATACATATCAGGACCTGCAGATATCTTAGGGTATGGATGTACCGTAATTGCTTTTGAAGCTGTGTCTGAAATACAACCTTCTGAACTGATTACATACATACTTACGTTAAAAGTACCAGTTGTTCTAAAAAGGTAATTAGGGTCTTTAGCTACATCTGTTGTGCCATTGTTAAAGTCCCAATTCCATTCAGTTATTGGCCTAACCAATCCATCACTCGTATTTTTAAAAAGGATGGGAGTTCCAATACATGCCGAGTCAGCACTTGCAAAACTTGCTTTGGGTTGTGGGAATACATCTACCAATGTCCTCGTTAATGAATCCTTACAATTGTTATTGCTGGTTACAACAAGCTTAATATCATAGCTTTGGAGATTTTTGAAATTATGATTTCCATCAATAGTTACCGCTGCAGTTTGATCAAAAACATCCCCAAAATTCCATAAATATGTCATGCTAGTTGCGTCAGGAATCGTTGTCTTATTTATAAACAATGCTTTCCCGATTGGCAAACATACTTTTGGTAAATCAAAATTCACAATTGGAAGTGGGTTAACAATGATCGACATTGTTTTAGGCACACTCGTACATCCATTGTTAGTAACAACATCCAAGGTTGCATTGTATGGTTTGAATACTGTATATGTATAGGGTACATCATTCCCATTTAATTTTGGCTGTACAGGTGTTCCATCGCCAAAATTCCAATTCCATGTAACTATGTTTCCAGCATTTGCAATTGATTTATCGGTGAATGTTATCGGATTTTTTTCACATTGCAACGCTGAAATGCTGAAATCTGAAGTCGGTCTTGGCCAAACCAACATGTCTTGTGATGTGAAAATGCTGCATGCATTTGATGATGTAAAAGTGTATTTAATTGGGAAGATGCCAGCTCCCGAAATAGATGGATCGTATACACCACTTGCATTCACCGCAGTACCAGTATACAATTCAACACCTTTAGGGATACCTGAAACATCAACGTAGGTTGCTTGGGTGATTTGCCTCGGTATGGCTTCTAAACAGATACCAGGCAATGGCTCAAATGAAACCAGTGGACTACCTTTCAACGTTATTGTTCTTAATTCATCATCAGAACATGATCCTCCTGAATAGGCCCGAACTCGAATGGTGATTGTTTTGGTTGGCTGATTTTGAAAGTTTGCATATAGATATTTATATGTCTTATTCAAACTTGGGTTTTCATCAGTAATAAAAGATGTAGGGTTGTTTAAATCCCAATAAATTTCAAGTTTTGATACAGTTCCGAAATCTACTTCAGATAAATTTTGAATTGATACTTCTTTGTTGCTGCACAATGCTGATTCATCAATTACTGAAAATCCTGCTTTTGGAGTAGCACCGTTTACTGTAAAGGTCTGTGTTAAATTTGATATACAACCAGCTGCAGATGTAACTTGAAGGTTCATGGTATAATCCCTTGCAGCAGTATATTTATGAGAAGTGGATGCGCCCGTCCCTGTATTTGGATAAGTAGCGTTGGCGTTGGGGTCTCCAAAATTCCACAAATAGCTAAATCCTGTGCTGTTATCTGCAATTTTTATGTCGGATACAAAAAAGGCAAATGCATCACTCAAACACACTTCTGGTAATGAATAATTAACAACAGGTTTGGGATGGATGCGATAAATTCTTTTTAAAGTATCACTTTTACACCCTTTGCTGTTCTCAACCATCAATTTAATCGTTTGATCTCCCCAAGTGGCAAATGTTTGGGCAACTGTTGCGGAAGAATTATTAAAATCTACAGGAGTTGCACCATTTCCCAATGTCCAATTCCACCTGGTAATATTACCCACATTGGCGATAGCAGTTTGATTAAACCCGATAGATTGAGTTTCGCAAACTGGTGAACTAATCGTGAAATCAGGTGTAGGCAAAGGATGTACGGTGAATGATTTTGTTACAGTGTCACTCACGCAACCATCACTTGTAAATGAAAACAATTTAGCTGTATAGTTTCCTGGTCCACCAATCAAAATTGAAGGATCTTTTAAACTTGAGGCTGTTCCATCACTAAATGTCCAATTCCATGAAGCAACTGTCCTGGTTTGTGCATTTGTTAAATCTGTAAACTTTGTATTTTCCCTTAAACAAACTTCTGCAGTAACGTTGAAATCAGTCTTGGGTTGAGCATATATTTGAGTCAAAGGTTTTACAATGGAATCAATACAGCCATTTTTTGACTCAATAACAAGTTTAACATTATATGGACCTGTTGTTTGATAGAAATGTTTTGGGGATGCTTGATTGACAACATTATCAGGATTTGCAGTTGTTGCAAATTGATCTCCAAAATTCCATTTCCGTAAAAAGGTAGACTCACTTCCATCAGCAATGGAAGAAAGGTCGGTAAACTGCCCTATGCCATCAGGCAAACAAATTTTAGAAACACTGAAATCTATTACTGGATTTGGATGATTGCTGAATGTTAACTTTTTTTCCACGCTTTTACATCCATTAGAAGTTTCAACTACCAAGGAAGGTGTATATTGTTGTAATGCAGGATATTTGCTTATAACCGCTGCATTTGAGGAGTTTATACTTTGAGGATCAGCATTTCCAAAATTCCAATACCATTTGCTCAATGAAGTACCAGTTGCTGGTGAAGATGCGTCAAGAAATGTAACATCCTTGTTTTGACATGTTGTTCCTGAAAGTGTAAAATTTGCAGTTGGCACATTATCTACTGTTACTTCTCTGGTTACAATTTCACTCACACAACCAACATCAGTATATGCAAAGTATTTAACAGTATATTTACCTTGTGCCGCATATTTGTGTTTGACAGATTTAATTGAATCAGTCGTTCCATCTCCAAAATCCCACATGTAACCTACAATGGGACGATCCATTACAGTTGTTGTATCTAAAAATAAAACAGAATCTGAACTACAATTGGTAGATTTTAACTCAAATCCTGCTTTTGGAGGTTCGAAGACTTGCAAATCAAAATCAATTTGTTGCTCACCTGTACAACCATCTGCAGTTGGATTATTTGCTATAACTTGTATGCTGTATATTTTTATAGTGTCATATACATAATTTCCCTTCAGACTATAATAGTACACTGTCTTTCCATTTACCAGCTTACTAGAGTCTTTTTTGGGAGCATTGTCTTTGGGAATAGCAGCATAAGTAGGTACTTTCCACTCTAATGATACTGGCTCGTAAGGTAAAGTAATTGAAATGTTAAAAGGTGTGCCCTTACAAGTTGCGGGGAGCTTTACCTTTGCAAACTTGTTGCTGGTGGATAGGGTTTGATACAGATCTTTGACGTTCGAACCAGCTGAATAACCGTAAGATTCTGCTGCTGCATATCCATAAGCCAATGCATTAAAACCAGAATCGGAGTTTAAAGTATGGTATCCTTGGGTTACATTGCTAAGATACACATAAGAATATAATGGATTCCCCGGATGCACTGTCCAAGAACTGGCGGTCACAGCATTTCCATCTAATTTAAAAGAGCTGATGCCGGTACCAGAATTAGGCATAATAATTTGTAAATGATGTTGTCTGTTTTGTGTTGCAACTAAATTAGAACTTACTAATGTAACTTTCGAAAGATTTTGCTCAATTGGATTTAGAATAATCATATCAGGGTCTAGCGGATTTGAGTTTCCATCACAACCTTGTGTTGTGAAATATTGGGAAACAGAAATTGGTTCGTCTGATTCTATTTTATTTGGTATGTTACCAGAAAACTCATAATAACCATTAATAAAAGATGTTGATGGAATTACCAATCCATTCAATTTTATAATTGATGTTGATTTTGTTCTAATTATCCTATAAAAGTTCAAAGGTTTACTAAAACTCGGCACTGTTAAAAAACTTTTACCCCATGTAGAAAGTGGATATAATTGTTGATATAAATTATCGGAGGAATTATTCGCTCCACAATTTGCACCAATTCTGATTTTTCCAGCACCTGAAAATACCGCGATTTTTTTACATGGGCTTGTAAGCGTTGCAACAGACTTTATGCTTGATCCTGTCAAATCATTTCCATAATATAAGCCTTGTTGTGCTGTATTATTATTTGCTCCCAAAACCTGATAAATTTCACCCTTCTGAAGCGTTATGGGATATTTGTTTCCTGCAATCCATCCATTTTTAGTATTAGCAGTTGGAATAATTTCAACTTGTGTATTGTCTTCAACAGCTATTATTGAAAAATAAGAATTTGAATTTGGTGCATTAGAAACTTGGGTGAAATTTAAGGATATATATTCCCTTCCTAATACGTTTGTAGGAAGGCATAATGTTGCTCCTGAAACTGCGCTTTGAGTAATGTAAGAGTAGACGACAACTGGATTTTTTGCTGTAACACGAACAGATTTATTGATGAAAATACCTTCATTATCAAGAAATGCTGTCACTGGAACTATACATGTAACTACTTGTCCAGCATTAATCGTACCAGACTGAATAATTGCCCCACCATAAATTTCAACATCATATGTAGTTGTTACGTCTGATGTGATGTATAAAGTCATTACTACAGGATTATTGGCAGTATATGGACTCATTCCAACATGGTAAGAATAGGGAATCCAAAACTCCTTGCCTTTGTTTGAAAAGTCTTGTCCTAAGGCAGTTGCGGTAAAAAAAATTGAAAAAAAGGCTACAATCAGTTGTCTCATTACTATGTTTAAATCAGGACTGTTAAATTATATAATATTTACATATAAATAACTTGGACTTTTGATTATCAACTAAGTTTAGTCAATAAATGAAAGAATTTTATTTATTGTATTTGGACCTTCATTGAATATTAAGTCTAAAATTGACATATTGGGCTTAAATCCGATTTTTTCAATAAAGACTTGCGGATATTCAAGAAAGGGACCTTTTTCTGAGGCATCATAATTTGAAGGTAGATAGAAATCTACTTTATCTAAGTTGGGCGTTATTTCAGAAATTTTGTCTTGATATATGGTTATTTTTTGTGTCAATTTAGTTTTTTTAATCATCCAATGTAAACACATCATATTCCATTCAAATAAATAAATTGGACTTTGTGAAAATAATGTTTCCAATTCGGCTCTATAATGTATAAACCAAGGAGAATTTCCATAAACGGTTGCCAAAGTATGGAAATGACTTCTTTGCCAATTTGACTTATAATCAATTATTACTTCTCTGTAAGGTAACTTACAACTACGTCCGCCAACTACGGGTATTGACAACTGAATTATACCATTTGATGCGGGAACCATCATCCTATTCCTGAAAGTTGAGCGCCGAAAAATATGCTCCGGCTGAAAATAAATTTCACAAGCCTTTACTAAATCAATAAATGAATTAATCGTTGTAAAGTATTGTAAATCAGTGTATAGTACCATATATTTTATGTAATAATTAAGGTAATTTACGCTGTAAATAAAAAAAGCCCGTAAATTCAACTTTAACAGGCTATTCTATTTAATAATATTATTGATTCCTCTCAATGCAGCTTATTTTTGAGCAAAAAATCATTTAATTGGTTTTTTGCAACACTTTGGTAATTTATTGTAGGCGTCAATTTCAGCTTTTACATCTTCTGCATCATATCCACTGTTTGCAATGGCAGTTTTGATATTCTCCATGTTGGTTCTATCAGTAAAATATGTAACTGTTGTTCTCTTTTGTTTGAAATCAACCACCACCTTGGTGATTCCTTCTTCATAACTCAAGTAATCTTCAATTGTCTTTTTACATTTTTCACATTGAACTGTTGGGGTATTTATCTTAACCGTTATAGCTTTCTTCTGTTGGGCATTCACCCCAAATCCTAAAATCAACGCAATCATTACAATGACTAACTTTTTCATATCAGGTTATTTTATAACTCAAGTTAAATACTTTTACCCCAAATTGATGGGTTTTCTCTCCAGTTTAACAATGTATTTTGATCTTCTTCTTCAATAATCCCCTTTTCAACAGCAAGTTTTATCAGGGTATCATAATTGGTTAAAGATATTGTTCTAACTCCTGCCTCAGCACATGCTACTGTAGCAGTCTCAAAACCATAAGTAAATATAGACACCATCCCAATAACTTCTAACCCTGCTTCCTTTACAACATCAACAACCTGCAAACTACTTTTACCCGTAGAAATTAAATCTTCAACGATTACAGTTTTCATTCCCTTCTCATAAAAACCTTCAATTTGATTGCCCAAGCCATGCTCTTTGGGCTTTGGTCGAACATAAATATACGGTAACTTCAGTTGATCTGATGCCATAGCACCCCAGGCAATGCCCGCAGTTGCAACACCTGCTAACAACTCAGCATCTGGAAATTGCTCAAAAATAACATTGCACATTTCACTTTTAATGAAGTCGCGCACATATGGATAGCCCAATAATTTTCTATTGTCGCAGTAAATCGGACTCTTCCAACCTGAGGCCCATGTAAAAGGATTTTTGGGATTTAACTTTACTGCATTAACTTGTAAAAGTTTTTCAGCTATTGCTTTTTCGTTTGTCATACAACAAAGTTGAAACAAGTAAAGAACATTCTAAAATTAAGTTATGTACATTGTCATACACGAGCCTTTCGGAAGAACCATATTAGCCGACAAAGAAGAACGGTATCTTGAAAAACTCAAATTTGGCAGCATAAAAGTAGAAATTGAACAAGAAGAGGATGTTGATTTTGAATTAGAAAGTGGACATGGTGTAAAAATAATTTTTGGTGAAACGGTAGATCAACTATTTGCAAGATTTATTTCAAATAAAATTATCATAGAAGCTGCAGGCGGAATGATTTTCAATGAAGAAAATAAGATGTTGATGATATTTCGCAACGGACAGTGGGATATGCCAAAGGGAAAACTTGATGATGGAGAATCCATAGAAGATTGTGCCCTTCGTGAAGTTGAAGAAGAAACCGGTTTGTCTTCATTGCAAATGAAACAAAAATTGCAGATTACATATCATACCTATAAAATAGGAAATCAGCAAGTTATAAAACCTTCACATTGGTTCCTGATGAATTTTTTTGGAAATCAATTGCCCATTCCTCAAACTGAAGAAGGCATTACTGAAATCAAATGGATTGATAAATCAGAAGTTTCTAGCCTCTTGGATTTGATGTACCCCTCAATTAGAGAAATGGTTGAGACGCATTTTTTGGTTTAATGTTTTCGGTTTAAGGTTTAAAAAATTAAAGCATTTTAACAATGGATTTTGCAACAACCTCGGGTAAAAATAAAGAGGCATTTCCTTTGTTTCGAATGATGTCCCTAACGATCGTTGAAGCAATAGATGTGTATTTGGGCTCACAAGTTAAAAAGAAAGTTTCTATGGAAGGATCCAATGTTCTGTTAGCATCTGCAATAG
>CANLED010000063.1 GCA_947489175.1 Chitinophagaceae bacterium
CCTCAACAAATCTGTAAATTTCAACAACAATACCTTGTTGAAAGGATTAAACAACCAAAGTTCTTACTCAGAGAAATACCTAGAGGAGCTCATCAATAACAATGTAAAAGACCCTAACATAGCGGCTTCAAATTATCCGTATGGAGCTAGCTTGGCTTTCAATACCTATTTAATTGATACGCTATCTGGACCAGGCAATTCCATCAATGGTTACAGGAGTTTATCGACCCCAAAAACAGGGGTTTTGCAACAACAAAACATTACAACAAAGGGTGGAATAAGGGATTTTTATTTTGCTGGAAGTGCCAATTTAGAAGATAAATTATACTTAGGTGGAAGTTTGGTTTTCAGCAAATTGAGCTATGAGAGAACAACGAAATTTAGGGAGTCTGATGATACTCAAAACAAGTTAAATAAGTTCAATTATTTTGAAGTAGAGGAATTTTTATCAACAGAAGGAGTTGGTGTAGGATTAAAATTAGGAGCGATTTTCAAACCAGTTGAGCAGTTGAGGATAGGCTTTGCTTTTCACTCACCACTTGTTTACAACATGGACGACAGCTATACCACTAAAATAACAACAGACCTTGAAGGATACCAAGGCAGCGGGATACTTACTCAAACATCATTGGATTTTAACTCCGGCGAAAAAGGCCAGTTTCAATACAATTACATCAATCCAATGCGTATTATGTTTGGCTTGTCTTATGTGTTGCATGAAGTTGAAGACGTTACCAAACAGAAAGGATTTATCAGTGCAGATGTTGAATTTCTAGACTATGGAACATCTAAGTTCAAAACTTATACAGGTTCTACTGTAACCAATGCAATCAACGCCGATAACTATCTAAAAGAAGTAACAGCTGCTGTTAAAAATCAATATAAGTCAGCCATGAATGTTAGGCTCGGAGGCGAGTTGAAGTTCAATACCATCATGACCAGGTTAGGATTTAATTACATGGGAAATCCATACGAAAATTCAATCAAGGCTAATCAAATGAACATCAGTGGCGGGTTGGGGTATCGCGACAAAGGTTTTTTCATCGATCTAACGTATGTACACCAACTAATCAAAGATGCGGCGTTCCCATATAAACTTGACAATGGCTTTTATGAGCCAGGGTATGTAAAAGGCAGCAATGGTAACATTATAGCAACAATAGGTATTAAGTTTTAATTAATTCAAAGCATTCTCCGGTTTAAGAAATGGAGGTTTTTGATAAAGAATACCATAAACACTGTAAATGAATGGTTTATACTATTGTAAACTTCCCCATTTTTAATTAACTTGCCCTTATGGCCATTCTAAAATTCCGTGTATTTTTTGAAGAAGACGATACTGTTTACCGGGATATCGTTATCAAACACAACCAATTGTTTTTTGATTTACATCAAGCAATTCTTGTTGCATTTGAATTCGACAGCAAGCATCAAGCAACTTTTTACAGGAGTAACGACAATTGGGCAAGAGGAAGAGCAATAAGTCTTGAAAAATACGATGTTGAATACAAGGCAGCACCATTGATGATGTTGGAAACAACGATTGGTTCTGAAATCAGTGACCCGATTCAACGGTTTGTATATGTGTATGATTTTCAGAAAAACTGGACGTTCCTCATCCAATTAATCAGTGTATCAAAAGAAGATAATTCAAAAACCACCTACCCGTCTGTTTCAAGAAAAGAAGGGATTGCGCCAAGTCAGTACGGAATCAAAAGTATTTTAGGTGATCGCTTTGCTGATGTTGAAGAAAAGTACGATTTGTCTGCCCTAGTTGAAGGATTTACAGATGAGGGTGAAGAGGGTGGTGCAGAAAGTGATGGTGAAGAAGATCAAGCTGGCGAAGAAAACGCAGAAGACGATACAGCATTTTAAACATCAATAATATTCCGGTTCTTTACAAACCGTAATTTTTATGCAAAAAAAACAATGCATCATTGTTGCAGGTCCTACTGCTGTAGGTAAAACTTCAGCGGCCATAGAACTTGCCAAAAAATATCAAACTGAAATTATTTCAGCAGATTCCAGACAATGCTTTAAAGAGCTAAACATAGGTGTAGCAAGGCCTTCAGAATCTCAGCTCCAAGATGTTGTTCATCATTTTATTGCCAATCATTCCGTCACAGAAAATATTACAGCTGCAAGTTTTGAAAAAGAAGCATTGGAAAAACTAAAGCTCATTTTTCAAAAAAGTGATTATGCCATTGTCTGCGGCGGAACTGGATTGTACATAAAAGCTTTAGCAGAAGGACTCAATGAAATCCCTCAAATACCGGAAGAAATTCGGCAGTTTGTTATTGAGTTACACACGAACAAAGGACTTGAAGAACTTAGAAATACTTTATTGCATTCTGATCCTGATTTTGGAGAACAGGGGGATATTAACAACCCAAACAGGATGATGCGGGCCCTTGAAGTTGTTTTGCACACTGGAAATCCAATAAGTTTTTATCAAACTGGAGAAAGAGCAAAACGCAATTTCGAAATATCCTACCGAATTATGGAAATGCCAAGGGTGGAGTTATACAGCAGAATAAATAGCCGTGTTGATGAGATGGTGAATCTTGGGCTCGAAGAAGAGGTCCGGTCACTCATTGAACATCAGGATAGGCCTGCATTACAAACAGTTGGATATAAAGAGTTTTTTGATTATTTCAATGGTATGCATTCCAAAGAATTTGCAATTGAAAAAATTAAACAACATACACGGAATTATGCGAAGAGGCAGATGACTTGGTTCTCGAAATACAGTTAGTTGAAAGTTTAAGGTTTAAGGTTTAAGGTTTAGTGTTTAAAGTTTAACTCTGCTACATCAAACCTTAAACTTTAAACCTTAAACATTAAACTATTGCCTTTAACCCCAAATCCTTCCCCAATTCTAGCATCATCTGAAAAGCCGCTTCATAATTATTTTCAATTACACCATCAAGGATGGCTTCTCTAATGGCCGTTTTGATGGTACCTACTTCTTTACATGGCAGAAGGTTGAACGTTTCCATGATTAATTCACCGGTAATTGGGGGTTGCCAATTTCTTACTTTATCTTTTGCCTCAACTTCTTTTAATCTTTCCCTTACCATTTCAAAATTGGACCTGAAACGGCGTACTTTGGCTTCATTTTTCGACGTAATATCAGCATCACACAAGTGCATAAGATCCTCAAGATCTTCCCCAGCATCAAAAAGCAACCTACGTATGGCAGAGTCTGTAATATTCTCTTTTGTTAAGCTAATTGGCCTGAGATGAAGTTCTACCAGTTTACGAACATACCTCATGTTTTCATGCATGGGAAGTTTCAACTTGGTGAAGATTTTTGGAACCATCCTTCCGCCAACCGCCTCATGTCCATGGAAAGTCCACCCTACCCCCTCTTCAAATCTCTTAGTAGCAGGTTTTGCGATATCATGAAGTAAGGCAGCCCAACGAAGCCATAGATTATTGGTATTAGGACAAATATTATCAATTACTTGAAGGGTATGGTAAAAATTGTCTTTATGCCCTTTGCCGTCAATGTATTCAGCTCCAGCTAGATCTACCATAGCTGGGAAAATCTCTTTAAGCAATCCTGTTTTAAAAAGAAGCGTCAAACCAACCGAGGGTTTTACTGACATCAAAATCTTATTAAACTCATCGGTAATTCTTTCTTGTGAAATAATTTTGATGCGATGTGATGCGTCTGAAATCCCTAACAAAGTGTTTGAATCTATTTCAAATCCGAGCTGTGAAGCAAAGCGAATGGCACGCATCATCCTTAGAGGGTCATCACTGAAAGTTTTTTCAGGCGCTAAAGGTGTTCTGATTATTTGTGCGTTGAGATCGTCGATTCCATTAAATGGATCTACAACTTCGTAGTATGAGCCATTGATTTCAGCAGATTGATCTGAATTCTTTTTTTCTAATTGATGATCATTAGGTTTCACTTTCAGTTCAAAAGCCAAGGCGTTTATCGTAAAATCTCTTCTTTCTTGGTCATCTTGTAAAGAACCGGGTTCAACAATGGGATTCCTGCTGTGTTGAAGGTAGCTTTCCTTTCTAGCACCAACAAATTCAACATCATATCCATTAACATGAATATGGGCCGTCCCATAATTTTTAAACCAAGAAACTTTGGGTCTTGATGGAATCAATGCCTGATAAGCATTTGCTAATTCAATGGCATCACCCAAACAAACTATGTCGATATCCATACAAGGTCTGCCAAGCAATTTATCACGAACAAAACCACCTACCACAAAAGCGCGCAGTCCCAAAGATTCGGCAGCTTTCGAAACTTCTTCTATAATCCTTTGCTCTTGCTTGCTTACTTTAAATAACATTTGGCAAAGATATATTTTTAGGCTGTAAAGGTGAATGGATATGTTGAATCTTGTTCCTCTTGCAATTTTCAAAAACAGGTATTAGATTTACATGCATAACACGTTATAGAGTGATTAACACCCCCCAACTCCTCTTTAAGGCCTATCCACCCTTCCAATTTCCTTTGAAGACATTTCTATTATAGATTTTTCATGTATTAAAAAAAAAGAGCATGTCCAAGAGACTTTTATCGTTTATACCTAAGTTTGTAGCCTATACAGTTGTTGTCATCATAACATTGCCCGGAACTCATTTAATTGCGTAGTAGAGTGTTTTGAATGCTTAAAATAAAAGTGCCTTTCCATCATTATTAAAAATAATTTGATGGAAAGGCCCTTTTATTTTGAAGAAGAATTAAACAGAAACATTAAAATCCCTCAATGCATCATTGAGGCTAGTCTTCAAATCCGTACTAGGCTTGCGTTTACCGATTATCAAAGCACATCCAACTTGATAATTCCCTGCAGGAAACTCTTTTGAATAAGATCCAGGAATAACCACAGAACGGGCAGGAACACGGCCTCTGTATTCAATAGGTTCCGGACCACTCACGTCAATTATTTTTGTAGACTGGGTAAGTACAACGTTTGCTCCCAATACAGCTTCTTTTTCAACTACAACACCTTCAACAACGATACATCGGCTGCCCACAAAGCAACCGTCTTCGATAATTACGGGAGTAGCTTGCAAAGGCTCCAAAACTCCACCAATTCCAACACCACCACTCAAATGAACACCTTTCCCTATTTGAGCGCAACTTCCAACTGTAGCCCATGTATCAACCATTGTACCCTCATCAACATAAGCACCGATGTTTACATAAGAAGGCATCAACACAACATTTTTTGCAAGATAGGCACCGTAACGGGCAACAGCATGAGGAACGGCACGCACACCGAGTTCCTTGTAATTCTTTTTCAAAAGCATTTTATCATAAAACTCAAAGGGGGCAAGTTCCCAAGTTTGCATTTGCTGGATGCCAAAATACATCAATATGGCTTGTTTAACCCACTCATTAACGGTCCAATTTTCATGAATTTTTTCAGCTACACGAAGACGACCTTTGTCAACTTCTTCGATAACAGCACGAACAGCATCGCTGTAAGTTGTCTCTTTCAATAAATCACGGTTGCTCCAAGCAGCGAGTATAAGATCTTTTAATTCCATTGATTAGATTTTGAGCAAAAATAATGAAATACAATACAAATGAGGAATACAAATGAAAAATGAAGAATGGGGAATACAAATGAAGAATGAAAAATGAAGAATGAAAAATGGGGAATACAAATGAAAAATGAAAAATGAAGAATGAAAAATGTAGATTTGGGAAAATTAAACGTTGGTTTATCTAATGAACTGCCGTTTCATTTTTCATTCTTCATTTTTCATTCTTCATTAGATACAGATGATTTCTACAGCAGTAATTAGTTATGGCATTTCAGCTAGAACTTTTCATATTCCATTTATAACCACACATCCAGGATATTCATTAGATGTAATACTTGAAAGAAGTGGAGAAACAGCCAAGGAAAAGTATCCGCATGTGATCATTGCAAAAACTTTTGAAGAAGTTTTAAATATTGAGAAGATCCAACTGATTGTTATTGCAAGTCCGAATACAACCCATTTCCCTTATGCCAAGGCAGCATTATTGGCGGGCAAAAATGTTGTGGTTGAAAAACCGTTTACCAATACGTCTTCTGAAGCATTGGAGTTGGTAGCACTTTCTAAAAAAACAGGAAAAATTTGTGCTGTTTACCAGAACAGAAGGTATGTAGCTGATTTCTTGACGATGAAGTCAATTTTAGATCAAGGGTTATTGGGACAACCAGTAGAGTTTTTTGCGCATTATGACAGGTACAGGCCATCGCCAAGAACGTATGGACTTTGGCGAGAAGAACCGTTACCAGGAAGTGGTATTTTTTATGACCTTGGTCCACACCTAATTGACCAAGCATTGATGTTGTTTGGCAAACCAACATCAATCACTGCAGACATTAGAAAGATGAAATCTTATTCACAGGTTGATGATTTTTTTGATGTGAAACTTGAATTTGACAATTTAATTGTAACGCTGCATGCGAGTATGTTGGTAAGGGAGATGGGACCAAGGTACATGATACATGGAACAAAGGGGTCATTCATAAAAAGTGGCGAAGATCCACAAGAAGAAATGCTAAAAGCCGGCATGTTACCAACTGGAAATGATTGGGGGAAAGAGGATCCAACAAATTTCGGCTTGATTCACACAGAAATTGATGGCAAAGTGATTAGAGAAATCTATCCTTCGCTTCAAGGTAGTTATGGTATGTTTTACCAGAATTTACATAAAACTATTTCAAAAGGAGCTCCACTAAAGGAGACGCCAGAACATGGGTATGATGTGATAAACTTAATAGAACTGGCTTTTGAGAGTAGCAGGTTAAAGTGCACATTGAAAGTTGGGTAGTATATTTTGAAGGGAACAATCCATTCATGTTGAATAAAGTGTTCCCTTCAAAAAATATAAAATTAATTACCGTTAACTCTTTTAATAAATTCCCTGATAGCATTTAATGAATTTAAATCAGAACCTTCGGCTGCATTAAGCACTGATGCAGGTAAACCACTCAGTGTAGAAACAACATCTTTTTGTTTTAGCCTTATTTTTTCGAGGGATGATGTTACCACGTTGTATATAAAATAATCGTAGTACTGTTCAAAAATGCGGAAGTCTTTTGAATACATGTTAGCGGGGTCTGCTATAACACGGGTTTTGTATTGTCTCAACAAAATCAACTTACTACCCGTTTCCAACGTATTTAAATACCCTTTTAATGTTACATTCTTAAGATTTGCTGCATTGATAAACTCAAGTTTTTCAGATCCAAATTTTTCTGGCAGCTGGATATAAAATGAAATTACTTCACCATCAGGTTTTATAAGTTCCTTGTTGATTTCAACACCAACTTTTTGGTCATATAAATCATAAAGAATTTTTTGGTTAGCAGCAACCACACCAGATTTAACAGTAAGAGAACCATCAAAGGATTCACCCAATAAATATGGACTACCTTTTACTTTATATTGACTGATCCTAATAAAATCTTCTGACCATTTTTCAATCACGTGCTTGTTGAAATCACCGATTGCATCAGTTTGAGAATTTGCTGCATTAAAAGAAAAAAATAATATTAAAATACAAACTAATGATTTCATAAATAATTGTTGATAAAGGTTTTACAAAATATAAAGCCGCTTCAAAATTAATGAAGCGGCTTTATAACTTATGTTAAAGTTAGTATTGCAACTATCTTGGTTTTTTATACTTTAATACAACAGTATACTCTCTAGTGGCACCAGCAGGGTTCCACCTGAAATTTAAATTAAACGTCTTTGTGGCAGGAACATAGTTATTTGCTTTTCCAGCCCAATTTGTAAGGGTGGCATTTCCAGCACAAGTAAAATTGACTTGATTTGTTGCAGCATTTATTGCCATCCTTACTCCATCAATTCCACCTATACCACCGCCACCTGACCATCTAAATGACCCTGTACCACTTGCAGGAAAGTCTACCTCAGTTGGACCTGATGTAACCATGGTAACATCAGGATTTCCAGTCAAAGGACCACTCAATGCATCATTAGCAGGAACACCCGGAGAGTTATAACGGGTAACCAATCCTGATACAACTTCGTAAATTCCATCCCACTGGTTTTTCAACGCAATCTTATAAACCACAGTCTTTAAATTAGCAGGTATGGTAACACCAGACTTGCTTACTGAGGTGATGGTAAATGCTAAACCATAGGCTTTGGTAGGGTCTAGAGAACTTGTATTGATTTGACAGGCAAAATTGGGAGAAACCCTTGTACCTTTTGCAATTGTAACAGCTGGATTGGCAGAAGCGAATGTCAAAACACTTGCTGGAACAAGGGTTAAACCACCAGCAGCAGCTACTGCAGCATCATCTTTTGTAAACGTTACAATGATGTCTTCAGGTGCCTTGTCTACATTTTCGTAATTCACCGAAAAAAGGCTGAGTGCCTGATTTCCGGGCTTTGACTCAAGCGCTATGGAAAAAGGGCTACTTGCTGCAGCAGGAATACCAACAAATTGGCCTCCAGTGATAGCACCCATGCCGTATGTGCCATTTTCATAACCCTTATCTTTTAAGCAAGATGACATACTCAATAACACAAATGCTATTAGAGAAGGGGTTTTGTATTTCAAAATAAATTTATTCATGACTTTCCTTTTTTTAATTGAATTCAGTAAGATTTATTTATCCCAGAACACTTTAGAAGTGAACTGATTAATTTTACCAACAGCATTTACAGCAGCAGTATTGTACTGATATTCTGATGATGGATAAAGCAACCTGCTTGGAATTGGATTAGAACCTCTTTCAGGTGCAATAGATAAATCTGGAGCAACTACTTTCAAACGACGTATATCATTCCATGTTTCTAGCAGTGAAATTCCGTTTAATGCAAAGTATTTCTGCCATGCAATTACAGCAATTCTATCGTTTGGATTGGTTGTGGTAGGCCAAGCAACTCTTGCATTTGTATTCGACAAATAAGTTGCAGCTGCACCAGCAGCACTTGGTACACCTAACCAACTAAAAGATTCAGTTACTGCATTGGTATATGCAGCCCGAGCATCACCTGTGATCCATCCTCTAGCAGTTGCTTCTGCAACCAAGAAAGAAGCTTCAACAGAAGTCAAAACCCACATTGGCATGGTGAAAGATTTTCCAACGCC
>CANLED010000064.1 GCA_947489175.1 Chitinophagaceae bacterium
ACAACAATTCATTGTCTTGATTGGGCGGTTGAAGGAGTAAAAAGAGGGGCTGGTGAAATATTGCTCACTTCCATGAATCACGATGGAACCAAGCAAGGCTTTGCAACAGAAATCACCTCACTTGTTTCCAGAAATGTTACTGTTCCAGTAATAGCCTCAGGTGGCGGTGGAAAAGCAGAACATTTTGCAGAAATTCTTGACGGTATCGCAGATGCCGCATTGGCTGCTAGTGTATTTCATTATGGAGAAATTGCCATTCCAGATTTGAAGCAGTATCTTTATGAAAGAAATATACCAGTCAGACTAACAAATTGATTGGATAACTTTGTACTTAATATGGATTTTAAAATAGATTTTGAAAAATATTCTGACGGATTAGTTCCTGCAATTATCCAAGATAATGTAACTGGAAAAGTCCTGATGCTTGGCTATATGAACAAGGAAGCATTTGATGCCACCATGGCCTCATCTCGCATTACTTTTTATAGCCGTTCAAAACAACGACTCTGGACAAAAGGGGAGGAGAGTGGTAACTTTCTTGAACTAAAATCAATGGCTGTTGATTGCGACCAAGATGCCTTGTTATTTAAGGCGCACCCTGTAGGGCCTGTTTGTCACACCGGTGCAGCTACATGCTGGGATGAAATTAATCATTCAGACGATTTTCTGGATTACCTAGAGCATGTAATTGAACAACGAAAAACAGGTAGCGATGAAAGTTCTTACATAAAAAAATTATTTGAAAGAGGGATAAATAAATTGGCTCAAAAAGTTGGCGAGGAAGCTGTTGAATTGGTTATTGAGGCGAAAGACAATGATGACGAAAAATTTATTAACGAAGCAGCAGACTTGTTGTTTCACTATTTACTTTTGCTTAACAGTAAAGGTTTTAGATTGCAATCAGTAAAAGAAATTCTTAAACAAAGACATAAAAAATGAAAAAAGCACTTTTAATTCTTTTCATATTACCTACAATGTTATTGGCACAAACCAAAGATACTTTTGTAATTACAGGTACATTGAAAGGCATGCTAGACAATACTGAACTGGTTTTGAAAAATGAAGAAATCAGTCCAGAGCCCTTGGCAACTGTAAAGTCTTCAGGACAGCAGTTCAAGATTACAGGGAAAATTGCTGAGCCAGGAATGTATTATCTCCAACCCAAAAATAGTCAGCAAAAATTGATTGTTTTCTTGGATGCCTCTAATATTATTGTAGAAGGTGATTTTGTAAAGTTGCAATCAGCTTCAGTCAAGGGTTCACCTTCTCACAATGATTTCGCTTTGTTTAATGCCACGTTTAATCCTTTATTTACTAAATTAACGGGATTAGCTCAAAAGCTAAATCAGGGTGCGAAAGACGATAATGGCATGATGAGAAAAGAATATGAAACTACTGTTAGTGAGATCAACAAAAAAACAGACCAGTTTTTGGCAGAACATTTTTCTTCTCCAGTTGCTCCTTTCGTTTTATTGGTTGCCATGCAATTAGAACAGGATCCTTTAATACATGAAACACGCTTGAGCATGATTAGTGCTAAGGCAAAAGAAAACTACTTTGGAAGGATAGCAATAAAAACCATTGAAGATAGCAAATTCGGGACAATTGGTAGTCCTGCTGCAGATTTCACCCAGCAAGATGTTGATGGTAAGGATGTTACGTTGGCAAGCTTCAAAGGGAAATATGTTTTGATAGATTTTTGGGCAAGTTGGTGCGGACCGTGTAGACAAGAGAACCCAAATGTGGTGAGGGCTTTTCAAAAATACAAAGAAAAAAACTTTACAGTGCTTGGTGTTTCTTTAGACAGGGCTAAGGAGCCATGGTTAAAAGCCATCAAGGATGATGGATTAGGCTGGACTCAAGTAAGTGATTTGAAATTTTGGAGCAATGAAGTTGCCTTGAAATATAAAGTTCAAAGCATACCTCAGAATTATCTAATAGATCCAAAGGGAATGATTATTGCCAAGAATTTAAGAGGAGAAGAACTGCAGTCAAGGTTGGCAGAGCTTTTGAAATAAAATTTTTCACTAAAACTTATTCCTTTAGCAGCTCTTGAACTGTTAAAGGAATTTTTTTTTAGTGTTTTGCTATTGTCGACCTTAAGAAAAATCCTTTCGCTTTTGCTTCAATCATCCTTAATAATATACATCCTCCAATAAGAAATATTCTGTTGGTTTGTCATTGTATAACGTGATAGACAAGATATTGAACCTAATCCACTTATGATGTGGATTTAGCCTCAGATATTCTGTACCCGCACTGATGAAATAATGCATCTTTTTTTTGTCAACCATAACTTCAGGGTGCCCAAAATGCAAACTCCTTTTGGTTTTGATTTCAAAAAACTGAAGTTTTTCGTCTTTCATTGCAATGAGGTCGATTTCCCAATGCCCATGCCGCCAGTTTTGGGTAATTATTGTGTACCCTTTTTCCAAAGCCCATCCTTTTGCTAGCTTTTCGCCTAATTTTCCTGTCTCATTATGCCTTGCCATAGTCTGATATGATTTATCTTCGAAGCTATTTATATCCAATAAAAAATAATCGTGAAATGCACCGGATAAAAGGGAGAATACAACACTATGCTTGGGGTGGAAAAACATTCATTGCTGAATTGTTGGGACAAGAAAATCCAGATCAATTACCTTATGGAGAATATTGGTTGGGTACACATCCAGGTGGACCAGCAGAAGTTATGTTGGGTGAAAATGCTTCAACAACGTTGCCAGCGCTAATCAATACTGACAAAAATAGATTTCTCGGGAAAGCAGTTAAAGATCAATTTAATTCGTTGCCTTTTTTGTTGAAAATTTTGGATGTTAAAGACATGCTTTCCATTCAAGTACATCCAACAAAATCGGCTGCAGAAGAAGGTTTTAGAAGAGAAAATGAGTTAGCTATCCCATTGAATGCACCAAATAGAAATTATAAGGATGAGAACCACAAGCCTGAAGTGATGGTGGCCTTAAGTGATTTCTGGCTGTTACATGGTTTCGCAAATGATATTGACATGCGGGTAAGTCAATATGATATTCTTCAGTCATTTGAGCAACACTATGAAACTGGAGGCATTAAAGGCCTTTATAAAAAGTTGATGGAACTCACTCAGGATGAGGTAAACGCAATTATAGAACCTTTGTCCAAAAGAATTATTCCATTGTTTAATGAGGGTAAGATAGATAAAATTACACCTGATTTTTGGGCTGCTAAAGCAATGTTGAATTTTGAAAATACGCAAGGGCATTTTGACAAAGGAATATTCTCTATTTACTTATTTAATATTTTAAACCTTAAACCAGGACAAGGGATTTTTCAAGGAGCAGGTATGCCCCATGCCTATTTAGAGGGTCAAAACATAGAACTGATGTCTAATTCAGACAATGTACTTCGAGCAGGGTTAACTCCAAAGTACATAGATATACCTGAGTTACTTGCTAATACAAATTTTGTTCCTACAATTCCGCGAATAATTGAAGGCAATTTGGATGAAAATATTCAAGTTTATGATTGTCCTGTTCCTGATTTTAAGCTCTGTTCTTATTTCATCAAAATGGGAACCAAGGAAACCTTAAAAGTAACTAAGCCCGGAATTATTCTAATCATGAAAGGGGAGGCTTGCTGGAACTGCAATCAGGAGCTTAAAACTATTGGATCTGAAGCATTATTTATTGCTGCTGGAGAATCAATTCAGGTTGAAGCGGAAATCGACACCATGTTTTTTTTAGCAACAGTACCGGAGTGACAAAAATTTTATTTTATTTAAACCATAACTATGATACGCTGTTAATAATCATGAGGATAACTGTCTTAATGATTTCTTTTTAGCGAGTTTTTAAAACCTTATTTTTGCATTAGAACTAGAATTTATGAAACTTTCAAGATACACACTTATTTCCTTTATTTTATTGATTGTAATTGCAGCCATCTACAGGGCATTACCAGGACGACCTTGGGGTTTTGCTCCACAATTTGCCATGGCAATATTTGGTGGTTCTGTATTGAAAGATAAAAAAATGTCTTTTTTGTTGCCAATACTATCACTTTTGATCTCTGATCTATTGTATGAAATTCTATATATCAATAACCTCACTGATATAAGGGGTTTTTATAGCGGTCAAATAGAGAATTATCTATTATTCGCATCGCTAACTTTCGTTGGATTTTTTGTAAACCAGAAAAATATTGGTTCAATAGTGAAAGGTTCCATTGCATCTCCAACAATTTTTTTTCTTGCCTCAAATTTGATGGTTTGGATTGGCAACGGAGGTCTTGGAAGGTCAAAAAACCTACAAGGTTTGATGCAAACATACGTAGATGGGATACCATTTTACACCAACAGTATCATTGGTACTTTATGCTTCAGTACTTTCCTTTTTGGTGCTTATTATTTATTACAAGAATCATCATTCGGGAAGAAAACAGCCTGATTTTAGTTTAAGGTTGAAAGTTTAAGGTTTAATCTGTAGAAACAGACTGATTTTAGTTTAAAGGTTTAATGTTCTATGTTTAAACTTTCAACTCAAAACATTCAACTTGTATAACCAACGTCTTCAATCAACCCTCCACCATCAGCAGCGGTCGTTGCAAGTTCATCACATCGTTGATTATAGGGGTTAGAAGCATGTCCTTTGACCCAAGTAAACCTAATTTCATGGTCTTGGGCTAGCTTGTGATACCTTACCCATAGGTCCTTATTCTTTTTCCCCCCTTTAAAGTCTGTTTTTATCCAGTTGTCAAGCCATTTTTCTGAAACAGCTCTTACAACATATTTACTGTCTGAAAATACTTGGATATTCAAGCCTGTGCGTGTAAGCGACTCTAAAGCTGCGATAACAGACATTAACTCCATTCTGTTATTGGTGGTATGTTTGAAGCCTTGTGAAACTTCCTTGCTTTTACCATTCCATATTAGAATAGCTCCATAACCACCTCTGCCAGGGTTTCCCCTGGCAGAGCCGTCTGTGTATATTGTTAATCCAAACTGATTTATCATTCTACTATACTAACCTTGATGGTATTTGTTGGAAGATGAAGGTTTATTGGGGTACTGCCTGTATTTACAACCACTTCTCCTTTTGCGATGAAACCTCTTTCCTTTAAGATTTGCATTTGGTCTGCAATGATACCATCGAGACTCTCTTCTTCGTTGTAATAGAAAGCACGAACACCCCAGCTTAAGCATAGTTGGTTCACAAGTGTTTTTTCTTTTGTGAAGATGAACAACTGAGATTTGGGTCTGTAAGAACTGAGCATAAATCCAGTGTATCCAGACTGTGTCATTCCAATCAATGCATCTGCATTGGTGTTTTGAGCCAATTTGCATGCTGTTAGACAAACTGCATCACTTATGAAGGTAGGAGAGTGTGGAAGAGGTTTGATATCTTCTTCTCTGTTGTAACGATACTCTGTTTTTTCTGCCTCGATGATGATTTTACGCATTGTTTCAACCACTAAAACTGGGTGCATGCCTGTAGCAGTTTCACCACTCAACATCACCGCATCTGCTCCTTCAAGAACAGCATTTGCAACATCTGTACTCTCGCTTCTGTTTGGTTTAACCCTGTCTATCATGCTCTCCATCATTTGTGTTGCCACAATAACCGGTTTGCCTCTGTGTAAGCATTTCCTAATTAACTGACGCTGAATCAATGGAACTTTTTCAATGGGAACTTCAACACCAAGATCACCTCTTGCAACCATAATACCATCAGATTCCAAAATAATCTCCCTGATATTTTCCAATGCCTCAGGCATTTCAATTTTAGCAATAACTTTTGCCTTGCTGTTATTTGCTTGGATGATTTTCTTGATTCCAACGATATCCTCAACCCTGCGTACAAACGACAAGGCAATCCAATCCAATTCCTCTTTCAAAATAAACTCAAGGTCTATCAAATCTTTCTCTGTTAATGATGGAAGTGAAATTTTAGTATCAGGTAAATTCAATCCTTTCTTCGATGAAATTATTCCACCTAAACGAACTTTCACTTTTACATCTCCATTTGGCATTATTTGATCTACCATTAACTCGATTTTCCCGTCATCAATCATGATGATGTTTCCAACCACCACATCTCCAGCCAAATTAGGATAAGAAACGTAAATTTTTTCTATTGTTCCAATTACCTTTTCATTGGTTAACGTCAATATATCACCCTCTTTAACAGGGAGTGAATTATTGGCAATTTCACCAACCCTAAGTTTTGGCCCTTGCAAATCTCCAAGGATCGCAATATTGTAAGGCTCGACTGTACTTATTTTCCTGATTGAATCAATGATTCTTTTTTTGTCTTCATGTGCGCCATGGGAAAAGTTCAAACGAAATACATTAACACCAGCTCTTACCAAGGCTAAAAGTTGTTCATAAGAATCACAGGCTGGACCAACGGTTGCCACAATTTTTGTTCTGTGTGTTATGTGTTCTTGCGCAGCCTGATTGTCCATTTCCTGATGAAAATACTTCCCGATGTTTTTACTCATAATTTAACTTTAATACATTTTAAAAATAAAAAAACAGCGATTATCCCGCTGTTTCAAATTTAACTGGCCAATATTTTAACAATCTTAAGCCACTCTTCACTAATTTTTTGTTTTGCTTTTACTGCATTGTCTAATGGGGTATAATGCATCCTGTTGTTCACAATACCAACCATAACATTATGCTTTCCTTCAATCAAACATTCTACCGCTGAATAACCCATTCTACTGGCAATTAGCCTATCCATGCTTGAAGGAGATCCACCTCTTTGGATATGTCCTAAAACCGCAACTCGAATGTCAAATCCTGGAATTCTTTCTTTAATTACCTTGGCTAAGTCATTTGCTCCACCAAAATCATCACCTTCTGCTACCACCACAATATTAACCAGTTTCTTTCTTTTTTCTTTTTCTTGTAGTGAAGAAAGAACTTGTTCTACATCTGTTTTCCTTTCTGGTATGAGTATATGCTCTGCCCCTGTGCCTATTCCACTGTGTAAGGCGATATATCCGGCATCTCGTCCCATCACCTCAATAATAAACAACCTGTCATGCGCATCTGCGGTATCCCTAATTTTATCAATCGCTTCAATGGCTGTATTTACCGCCGTATCAAAACCTATTGTAAAGTCCGTTCCTGCAATGTCTTTATCAATTGTGCCAGGAATTCCTATGCATGGAATGTCAAATTCATGTGAAAATATTTGAGCTCCTTTAAAGGACCCATCTCCACCTATTACAACTAATCCGTTTATTCCGTGTTGTTTTAAGTTGTGGTAGGCTTTTTCACGACCTTCTTTCGTCATGAACTCCATGCACCTAGCCGTTTTTAAAATGGTGCCACCTCTTTGTATGATGTTTGCAACACTCCTCGAATCCATGGAATTGATGTCATTGTCTATCATCCCAGCATATCCTCTCGTAATTCCAAATACCTCTAACCCATGATAAATTCCAGTTCTAACCACCGCACGTATACAGGCATTCATACCCGGTGAATCACCTCCTGATGTCATAACACCTATTCTAGTAACTTTTGTTTGCATCTGTAATGTTGATTTATCTTTGGATGATTAGGGTATCTTCAAGGTGGGTAAGGCAGATTAAAATAAATCTTTAGCGCTGCAAATTTATTGATTTATAGTGAAATTATGACGAGTGTTTACAACTTTGACTTCATATATAATTATAATATAACATTTACTTAAATCCTTTCTTTTTTATTTAATATCATGAAAATCCAAAATAGTTTAAAATCAGCTTATTCAAATATAATCTTCAAAGCTTTGTTAAATTCAGTTGGTTGATAACCAAGGTCTTGTATAGCTTTATTGATGTAAAATCCTGTTTTCTGTGGTCTTCGTCCAACTTGGGTAAAAGTAGATGCATCAACTGGACTAATCAATTGTTTGTCTAAGTTTAAGTAATCTGCCACTTGAATAGACATTTCATAGGGTGTTAAGGTATCACTTCCTGAAATATGATAAATCCCCCTTGCTTGCAATTCAACCGCTTTTATGATGCCTGCTACTAAATCTGGTATATAAGTTGGAGTCCTGATCTGGTCGTCAACCACCTTTATCGGCTTCTTGGCCAGTAAATTATCCCTCACCCAATATATAAAATTTGATCGATTGATATGATCAGTCTTACCGTAAAGCAATACAGTTCTGATGATGCACCAATTCATACCACTCTCTTTTAATGCCTCCTCCGTTTGTAACTTACTTTTGCCATAGAAATTAATAGGTCCCGTTTTATCTGTCTCTTTATACGGCCCGTCCTCCCCGCTAAATACGAAATCTGTTGAAATATAATAAAATGATGCTCCACATTTTTGTGCCGCTGCCATAAGTTGCTTAGAAGCAACAGTATTTATCCGAGAGCAAAGCTCTTTATTTTGCTCACAATCATCAACTTGTGTCATAGCCGCTGCATGAATAATGGCATCTGGCTGAAACTTAGCTACCGTGTCTTCAATGTCATTTGGATTTAAAATATCCAATGTGGCATAGCTGCTTATTTCATTGAATATCAAATGATTACAACGCAATATTCCTTTTCCTGTTCCTAATATTTTGTGATTGGTTTTTAACAACTGCTCAGTAAGGGTTGAACCTAACATCCCATTAGCACCAGTTATCAATATTTTCATCTTGTATTACTTTAAGTTCTCACTATTAACTAATTGAAAATCAGTATTTTGTGTGATTTTTGGTTGTCATTTTTGTTTCAATACCCTAAATCTCAAAAACATTTCTTCTGTATACCATTGTTCTTTTCTTGTTTTTTGAATAACTTCTTGGTGGTCTCTTTTTTTATAGGCAAATGTTTTCATTTCTTCTGATGATTCCCAAATGCTAAACGTTGCTTGTTTGATAAATGGGATTTCTCCTATGCCTACAGAGTACACAAATCCTTTTTGTTGATTCATGTTTTGGGCCACCTTAGGCACGGCTTTCCAGAAGTCTTTTAGCCTACTGAACCTGATGGTTGCCCTGGTTAGCACACCAATCCTTCCAACTGGTTCTTCAATTTCTTTTCGATTGTC
>CANLED010000065.1 GCA_947489175.1 Chitinophagaceae bacterium
TTTTAGTTTATTGAGTCATGGTCTTCTGGCACAAGACAGCATATTTAGTGCCAAGGATGCTGTTAATATGGCAATACAACAGAATCTTGAGATTCAAATTGCACAATCAGATTTAGAAATTGCAACCATTAATAATAATTGGGGAAACGCTGGCAAATGGCCATTGATTACGGCCAATATTAGCAATACTGAAGCATTATCCAACATTAACCAGAAGCTTTCTAACGGGAGCAGCATTGTAAGAAACAATGTTTCAAATAACAATTTTAATACAAATGTGGCTATTTCATGGCGCGTTTTCAATGGTTTCAGGGTTAGATCGACAAAAGAGCGTTTTGAATCTATTGAGAAAATGGGAAGTATTGCTTTACAACAGCAAATTGATCAAATAGTATTTGACGTTTTGAATATTTATAACAATATTATCAGGTTAAAGAAGCAAGTAAGTGCTACTTCTGCCATTATTGATCTTTCAAAAGAAAGACTGAAAATTGCAGAAACCAGGTTTAATGTAGGAAGTGGTGCAAAAACAGACATGTTGCAGGCAAAAATTGACTTAAATGCCCAAGAGGTTAACCTACAAAATATTTATAAACAACTTGATAATACCAGAGCCAGCATCAACACAATGCTTAAAAGAAAGCCGGATGATTCATTTATCGCCAAGGATGATCAATTTAGTATCCCTGTTATTGTTTATGCAAATGTTGTTGAAAAATTAGAAAAGCAAAACTACCAATTGCTGTTAGCCGAACAAGAAAAAGTTAATATTCTCATAGACAAGAAAATTATAAATTCACAGCGGATGCCAACTGCTACCGTTAGCTCTGTTACCAATTTAACAAAAACAAAAGCTGGAGCAGGTTTCTTCCTCACGAACCAAACTTTTGGTCCAAATTTAGGCTTAGGAATTGGAATTCCTATTTTCAATGGAAATATCAATAAAACTCAACTCAAGGTTAATAGTGTTCAGCAAAAGCAACAATCGCTTCAGACTGAGTTATTAAAGTCATCTTTACAACGAGATTTATTAATTGCATTTCAAGAATATCAAAATGCAAATTCTGTTTCTAAGATAGAAGAAACCAATGTAAAATTTGCAGAAGAAAACAACATGATTTCTACAGAAAGATTCAGGAAGCTTCAAAGTAATTCAATTGAACTTCGGCAGGCACAACTGAGTTTAATAGAGGCTCAGGATAGGTTCATAAATGCTCAATATCGTGCGCAAGTAGCCGCTTACACCCTTCTTTACTTAACAGGTGAGATCAGTAAACAATAGATCTATTTGAATTATTTGCCTAAGTTTTTGGCATTGAATGAGAATGGTAAAAGTACAGAAGCTGAATTCAATTCATATACTTCGCCTGAAGATCCTGAAAGAAGTAATCTAATAGGCTTTTCAAATCTATTTTCAAATTCTACCAAAGCTTGTCTGCACATGCCACAGGGTGCAACAGGAAAGCTAGAATCAACTTCCTTGCTATAATAACTGATGGCCATTACTACAATCGATTCATTTGGGGCAATTGAAGAAACTGCTGCTAGCAAAACTCTTTCAGCACATATTCCAATTGGATATGAAGCATTTTCTTGATTAGAGCCTATTACTACAGAATTATTACTCATGCGTGCACATGCTCCAACCATGAAGCCAGAGTAAGGTGCGTAGGCTCCTAAGGCTGTTTCACGGGCTTTTAATAACAACGATTGATCATCTTTATTCAAAAATGAATCATTGAGATAAACGTTGTAATGAAAAGTTTGGCTAAAATCACTTTTTTGCACGCTATTATGTTTAATGAATTAATCGGAATATTCTGTTCCAACGTGGACCATTTTGCCATGAGAACCAAATCAGCGAAGCTTTACCTACAACATGATCTTCAGGAACAAAACCCCAAAACCTAGAATCTTGTGAATTGTGTCTGTTATCTCCCATCATCCAATAATAGTTCATTTTAAATTCATAGGTGGAAGCTTGTGATCCATTGATAAAAACTACACCGTCTTTTTGTTCCCAAATATTATTTTCATACACTTGAATCAATCTTTTATATAACGTAATATTTCTAGCGTTTAATTCAATTTTTTCACCTTTTTTTGGAATCCAAAGTGGGCCAAAATTATCTTCACTCCATTTAAAATTTAAGGTGTCGTAAGGAAAAGTATTCCCAAAACCGCTTGAATTTAAATCTGGTTTTATTGAACTTTTGATGACAAACGGGAAATCCTTTAATTTATTCACTTGATTTTCAGTAAGCGTTATTCGGTATGTGTTTGGATTATTATTCGCTGCAATCAAATCGCGTTGTTCAGGATCTTGAGGATCAATGTTCAATTCTTTTTTGAGAAAGTCATCAGAGAAAAAACCTTTTCCATCAAGCTGAACAATATATGGCATTTCTGAAGCAGGAGGAATAGGATTTTGTTTATTGTTTACGTATAAAATTCCGTCTATTATTTTTAGTGTATCTCCTGCGATAGCAACGCAACGTTTGATAAAATTTTCCCTTTTGTCTACGGGACGAACCAATATATCTTCTCTCTCAGCAAAAAGCATTTCACGTGTTCCACCTCTTGATTCATATGCCCTCAAGTAATCGTAATAATTTATCTCTGATTGAAATTCTTTGATTACAGTATCGCCAACAGGGTAATTAAATACAACAACATCATTGCGCTTTACTGGTTCACCAAAAAATCTTTTATAAGGAAGCTTAATCCATTCCAAATATGAAACTGAATTGGTTATTGGTAAGGTATGGTGAACAAAAGGAAAAGCCAACGGGGTATTGGGTATTCTAGGACCATAGCTTGTTTTACTAACGAAAAGAAAATCATTAACAAGTAAAGTCTTTTCCATTGATCCTGTAGGAATCACATAAGCTTCAAAAATAAATGTTCGGATGATTGTAGCGGCCACTATCGCAAAAACGGCTGCGTCAATCCATTCTCTTGTTGCTGATTTGCTGTAGTTTTTAACAATAGCAATTCCTGAAAACCTTTCATTCTTTGAAAATCCCAGATAAGGAAAGAATATAAAAGGAAAAAAAACCGTTGCTGCATGATGCAACACTGAAAATCTACCAAAATGTTCAACAAATTTAATGCATAGCCAGATAGTAACAAATTGACCTGCAATTGGAATTAATTGAAAAAAGAACCATTGTTTCTTAAGTTCCATTTTATCAACCATCAACCATGTATTATAAAAGGGAACAAAAGCTTTCCAGCCATCTATTCCAGCTTTTTTAAACATTCCAAATAATCCAATGTGAAAACCTGCAGCTGCTGCAATAAAAATTATCCAACCTATACCCATTATATATTTTTTTAGGTGCCCAAATGTAGGATAAATTCTTGATTTATGAACCTTTGGTTTGTATGTTCGGCAAATTTAACATGAAGAAAATCCGTAAAGTCTAACAATGTAATAGAAAAAGAAATTATTGATAAATCTTTACTCTTTAAATGAAAAAGATTAAATTCCAAGTGAAGGACTAACTTTTTTTGATGTATTTTTTTTGGGAACATCTTTCACAGTTGCTTCACTACTAAAAGAAGAAATATCAACCTTTTCACAAATTTCTACTATTTGGTCTAGATGATTTGTGCAAAAACGCATGGCAATCCAAACATGGTCTATAACCACTTCATCAATTTTACCAAACCCCTTTTGAATTAAACAATCCCAACTGCAATCTCTATTTAAATCACTTACAATTTTAGAAGTAGGTTTTGGGTAAGCAATCCAAAGTTTTCCTGCAGAGCGCAGTGATGGAATTACATCCTTTAAAATAGAAGATAATTGTGTGTAATTTATGGCAAAAACCAGTGCAAAATCTATTTTTCTATTACGCAATAAAGGCGTTACATTTTTCGCAAAGGATAATTTTGTAAAATATTTTTCAAGGGTGGAAGGGATGCCTTGAATTAATAAATTCTTTTCATCACCAAATTCAAGCCTTTCAAAAATGTTGATGAGCATAAATAGGTAGTTTTGGTTTAGAGAGCAAAATTAACATTTTTTCCACAAATAATAGAAATGATTCGAAATAACACCAAGTATTATGAAATTGACTAAATGAATTCAATCAAATCAAGAAGATTTCCTTCTGTCTCTTTTTTTAAATATTGGGACTTTACTTTCATTACCTGATAACAACCTACCAATATTTTTTTGGTGTGTTAATATCACCAAAAGTGCTACAACAATGGCAAATATTCTGTAAGCGTTGTTATCTACATTAAAAATGATTAGAATAAATACTGGGAAAGCCATGCTGGCCATGATTGAGCTTAAGGAAACAAATCTTGTAAAAAAAAGTACAACCAAAAATACGCCAACACACCCCAATGCTGTCCAAGGCGAAATAGCAATTATCAATCCTAATAATGTAGCAACACCCTTACCGCCTCTGAATTCTGCCCATATAGGAAAAATATGTCCTATAACAGCCGCTAAGCCGAGTCCAATTTGAAAATTAGTGCGTGCAAAATCATTGTCAATATAAATAGGAAGCAATAATGCCAGCTTCACAGCTAATACCCCTTTGAGCATATCAAGAAACATAACGAAAGTACCCCAACGAGAACCTAAAACCCGAAAGGTATTGGTTGCACCTGCATTTCCGCTGCCATAATCCCTAATATCGATGTTAAATTGAGTTTTACTTATTATTAGGGATGTAGGGATAGATCCCAGTAAGTAAGCAAATATGATTAGAATAACTTCATTCATTCTTTTAATTTGTTTGAGGACTATACAAATTTAATAAAAAATTAATAAACCCTTTGTCTTAATTTGTTAATTAGTTAGTATTAAACAAGATTGCAATCCATCCGCTGTCATGAAAAACTTCATGTTTAGTTCCAAATAATGGAGTATATTTTTCAATAATATCATCATAATCTACCGCTAATAACCCACTAATTAATAAACACCCATTGGGTTTTAAATGTTTTCTTATAGATGAAACATGTTCTAATAAAACAGATTTATTAATGTTTGCAAGCATAACATCTGCTTCTCCTAAACAATCTAAGTTGGTGCCTAATTGAATTGAAATTCTTGTACAATTATTGGTTGCAATGTTTTCTTCAACGTTGGTTACACTCCAACTGTCATTGTCAATTGCCTCAATTTGCGATGATAAAAGCTTTTCAGCTAGAATGGCTAAAATACCAGTACCTGTTCCGAAGTCAATGACCGTTTTATTGTTGAAATTCATTTCAAGCATTGCCTTCATCATCATCCTGGTAGTAGCATGATGACCTGTGCCAAAACTCATTTTTGGGGTGATTAAAATTTCATGTTCTATGTTTTCCAAGTGGGGATGAAAATGTGCCCTGACATGAATTTTTCCCGGAATGATAACGGGTTCGAAATTTGACTCCCACAATGCATTCCAATTTTTTTCCTCAATGTTGGTTTGGGAAAACGACAACCCTAATTCTTGAACAAACGTATTAAGTTCGTTCATATTAACTGAATTTTTATCTGCATAAGCTATCAATCCATCTTGGATTTCTTCCATGCCAATCCACCCCAGATCAGGTAACGTGGCAATAAGTATATCAATTTCCTCTGGCTTAATCCCTTCGAATTTTATTTCAGTATAATTTATCATAAAAAAAGCCGGTATTGCTACCGGCTGTGTTTGATTTATTTTAATTGCCTGATCCGCCTTCATTAAAGTCGGGTTTGGGCATCAACGCCTTTCTGCTTAACTTAAATTTACCTGTTTTTGCATCCAATCCAATCAATTTAACTTTAACTGAATCACCTTCCTTCATTAATCCATCAAGGTTTTCAAGTCTTTTCCAACTAACCTCACTGATATGAAGCAAACCTTGCTTTCCGGGCATGAACTCTACAAATGCTCCATAAGGCATGATTGATTTTACCTTGGCTTCATATTCTTCACCAACTTCTGGCATAGAAACGATTCCCTTAATCCAAGCTACCGCTTTTTCAAGGCCTTCTTTAGCTGGACTAAATACGCTTACTTCACCTTGGTTTCCAACTTCTTCAATATTGATAGTGGTTCCAGTTTCGCGCTGTATTTCTTGTATAATTTTACCTTGTGGCCCGATGATAGCTCCAATGAATTCTTTGTCGATAAACAACTTAACCATGCGCGGAGCATGTGGCTTCACTTCAGACCTAGCAGCAGGATAGCAATTGTACATTGAATCAAGGATATGTAAACGTCCTTTTCTCGCTTGCTCCAATGCTTCACGCATTGTTTCCATGCTAAGTCCGTCAATTTTAATATCCATCTGAATTCCACAAATTCCATCACGTGTTCCTGTAACCTTGAAATCCATGTCGCCTAAGTGATCTTCATCACCTAGTATATCTGTCAAGATTGCATATTTACCATCAGAAGGGCGTGTGATCAATCCCATAGCAACACCACTAACGTGCTTTTCGATTGGAACACCAGCATCCATTAATGCAAGTGACCCAGCACAAACAGTTGCCATTGAAGACGACCCATTAGATTCTAAGATGTCTGACACAACACGAACTGTATATGGATATTCGCTACCTGGCATTAATTGTTTAAGAGAACGTAGGGCTAGGTTACCATGACCAACTTCTCTCCTACCCGGACCCCTCATTGGTTTTACTTCACCTGTTGAAAACGCCGGGAAATTATAATGCAAGATGAACTTCGTATAGTCAGATTTAGCTGCACTCTCAACCAATAATTCGTCTAAGGGTGTACCGAAAGTAATTGTGGTAAGAGATTGAGTTTCTCCACGTGTGAACAAAGCAGATCCGTGTGGTGTAGGAAGAACATCAACTTCCATGTCCAATGGCCTCACTTGATCTAATTGTCTGCCATCTAGACGAATTTTATCGTCTATCATCATGTTTCTAATAACTTCCCACTTAAGGTCCTCGTAATATTTTTTAGCCAACTTCTTTTGATCAGAAGTTGCTTCATCACCTAACTGAGCTATTACTTCTTTTTTCAGTTCATCATAGGCCTTAGTCCTATCACCCTTGCTACTTGCACTCTTTGAAATGGCATAAACCCTTGCTTCAGCAAAAGTATTAACTGTATTTTGGATGGTCTCATCTGAAGGTGGCTTCGGATAATCCCTTTTTCCTTCAACACCAACTTTTTCCCTAAGTTGTTCTTGTGCAGTAATTTGTATCCTGATCGCATCATGAGCAACTTCAAGCGCTTTGATGAAATCTTCTTCAGAACATTGCTTTGACTCACCTTCAACCATCATCAGGTTTTTTGAAGTGGCGCCAATCATAAAGTCCATGTCGGCATTTGCAAGATCAGCTCTGTAAGGATTGATGATAAATTTACCATTTACCCTTGCTACACGTACTTCAGAAATGACTTCTTTGATGGGAATATTTGAAACAGCAAGTGCAGCTGAAGCAGCTAAACATGCCAATGAATCTGGCATTACTTCAGGATCTGAAGATATCAAGGTTATCAATACTTGAACATCGCATAAATAATCTTCAGGAAAAAGCGGACGAAGAGCACGGTCTATCAAACGACTCACTAAAATTTCTGAGTCACTTAGTCTTCCTTCTCTCTTAAAAAAAGAACCAGGGATTCTTCCAGCTGAAGCAAATTTTTCTTGGTAGTCAACAGAAAGTGGAAAAAAATCTTGTCCATCTTTCGGTTCTTTATTTGCACAAACTGTAGCTAGTAAAATACAGTTTCCTTGTCTGATAGTAACAGATCCATCAGCTTGACGTGCTAACCTGCCAGTCTCGATGGTTACCACACGGTTGTCTCCTAAATCAAAACTGGTTTGAAATGGTTGTTGTAACATATTAATTGTTTTTGGATAGTTCCAAAAAGCAATATTCCCAACCGAAGTTGGGAATAATACGATTCAGTAAAATATTATTTTCTTAATCCTAACTTCTCTAGCAAAGCACGGTATCCTAAAATGTCTTGCTTGCTGAGGTAGGTAAGCAGTCGTTTTCTTTGACCTACTTTTCTCATCAGACCTCTGAGGGTAGAGAAGTCCTTTTTATTCACCTTCAAATGCTTTGATATTTCATTGATTTCCTCAGTGAATAAAGCAATTTGTCCTTCAATTGAACCGGTATTTTTTGAATTGCCACCGTATTCGGCAATAATGGAAGATTTTTTTTCTTTAGTTACGCTTGACATCTCAATTTTTTTTGATTCATCTTTAATTTTGCATCGAAAATTTGACTGCAAAAGTAGTGTTTTATTCCAAAATAAAAAAGAAATGCTTTAAATATTGGTTTACTCCATGTATTTAAGTTTTACGGCATATAATATGACAAAAATTAACCCAAAAAAGCCTGCGTAAAAAGCAAATGCAAGTCCCAATAAATTAGTTCCACCAAAAACCAATATTGGCGCAACAATGCTTATCAATGTTCCCAATAAATACAGCCTAAATCCATTTTTCTTTAACCTGAGCATCAACATTGCACCCAGCAAGGTTAACAAATTAGACACCATTGCAAAGAATGCATGGTCTCTCATGTTAGAGGTTGAGTTTACTGCAGCAGCATTTTCGATTAATTGTTCTACCTTCTCACCTGTTGCAGGATCTTGTTTGAAAGCATCTTCAAATTGAACCTGCATTTGTGATAAACTCTTTGAAAATTCAAGGCTAATTTGCTCTGGATTGGATAGGCTTGAGATTGACTGAACAAATATCCAGCTGCTGCCAAAAATAGTTAGGTAGCATAAAAAAGTTAAAAATTTAGGCCTAAGTGGCTTAATATCTTGCTTATTTTCAAATGATGATTCCATTACTTCTTAATAATTGTAAAAACAAAGTTAATGCAGAATCAGTTTGAACAGTTAAATTGAATAAACTTTGAACAAAACTGCTTTTATTCTATTTTATATTTAATACAGGGCACCGAAAACATAAATAACAGCGTTATCATTGACCAACAATCATTTACAT